>JANNOT010000418.1:0-8265 GCA_031399375.1 Paraoceanicella sp. | reverse complement strand
CCGCCCAGCCCCGCGCAGAGCGCCGAGAGCAGGTAGAGCTGCCGCTTGTGCCGCCCGACCTTGATCCCTGCCCGGAGTGCCGCCTGCTCGTTCGCGCCGATGGCATAGGTGTGCTGGCCAAACCGGGTCTGGGACAGGAGGTAGTGCATCCCCAGCACGAAGAGCGCCGTGATGATGACCACGATGGGAATGCCGAACAGCCGCCCGTTGCCCAGATAGGCAAAGGCCGCGTTCGACACCGGCACGGTCGTGCCCCCCGCTAGCAGGAACGCCGTCCCCCGCGCCACGCCGAACATGCCAAGCGTGCCGATGAAGGGCGGGATGCCGAGGCGCGAGATCAGGAGGCCGTTGATCGTGCCCGGGATCAGCGTGACCGCGATCCCCGCGGCCATGCCGAGAAGCATGGCGGGGATCTGCGGCATCATCCCGCCGAAAAGATTCGTCGCATGGGCCGCGACCACTGCCGCAAGCCCCATGATAAAGCCCACCGACAGATCGATGCCGCCCGAGATGATGACGAAGGTGGACCCGAGCGCCAGCAGGAGCGGTGCCACGGCAAAGACCGCGATGGACTGGATGTTGTAGGGCGAGACGATGAAGCTCGACCCGTAGGCGATCTGCGCCCAGACCTCGAAGAACGCGAGGAGAAGGACGAGGAAGGCCCAGGCCCGCATGACCGCAAGCGTGCGCAGCCAGCGCGCGGGGGTGGTGGGGGGCGAGGTCATGGGGCGCTCCGGCCAGGGGTCTGCGTCGTGGAGCCCGCGTCGTGCCTGCGGGCGCCACGCCCCTGGGGCAGGGGCATGGGGGGCGCCGCGCGCCCGGGGGACGCGCGGCCTGCTGACGTCATTCCTGGTAGACGAACTTTGCCACGTTGGGGTCGTCGATGTTGGTCTTGTCCATGACGGTGAAGCCCGTGCCGATGTTCACGGGCACCGAGTTGCCGGTCAGGTGGGCATAGGCCGCCATGACGCCGAAATAGCCGATCTCGGCGGGGTGCTGGGCGATGGCGATGTCCACGAGCCCGGTCTTGATGTTGTCCACGATCGAGGTGGGCGCGTCGAAGGCGACGACCCGCACCGCGCCCGACTTGCCCGCCTGCTGGACGCCGTTCGCAGCGCCGAGGGCAGAGAAGAGGTTCGCCCCGAACACGCCCGCGAGGTCGGAATTGCGCGCGATCACCGACTGGAGCTGGCTCGCCGCCTTGTTCGCGTCGTTGTCGTTGAACTGGGTCTCGAGCACCTCGATGCCGGGAAAGTTGGCCATTTCGGCCTTGAAGCCTTCCTCGCGCTGGTCGGTGGTCGAAATGCCCGGCTTCACGTTGGACACGTAGACCTTGCCCTTCTCGCCGATTGCGGTGGCGAGCGCGCGTGCGGCCATCCGGCCGCCCAGCACGTTGTCGGACGCGATGTAGGCGAGCGGAAAGTCCGCGTCGCCGGCACCGGTCTGATACTTGCCCTCGCCGATGAAGGTATCGACGGTAAAGACGGCGATGCCCGCGTCATGGGCCTTCTTCAGCGGCTGTACCAGCTGCGCCTTGTCCGTCGGCGCGATCAGGAGCGCATCGGGCTGGCGGGCGATCACCGCGTCGAGCACGGGGACCTGGAGCACCGGGTTGAACTCCGGTGCGCCCTGGAAGATCAGCTCGGCGCCGACGGCCTTTGCCGCCGCCTCGGCCCCCTTGCGCATCGAGATGTAGAAGGCGTCGGTGGTCAGGCCGGGCACGAGGGCGATCGTGACCTTGTCCTGCGCGACACCCGGCAGCGCGGACATGAGCGTGGCGGCGCCGAGCGCAAGCGCAGCGACGGCAGAGGCGAATGACGTCATGGCGTGTTCCTTCCTGGTTGGTCGACCCGTGGCATTAAGCCGGACACATGGCCCGTCCCTGCCGATCTTGGTGTACGCAGAAGCCTAGGGGCTGCTCTGGTCACGGGTCAACGGCAAAGATGACGTGGGGCAAGTTTCCCGCCATCCGCAGGGCGATTCGGGGTATGCTGTTCTTTTTCTTACACCTTTTCCGGCGTGATGTTGCGGTGCGGGGGATGGCTCGCGGGTGCGGTAGCGCCGGTCGGCATTCGAGGCGAAGGAAAACTTTGCATGGGAAAGTTTACATGCTATCCCAGAATCACACAGGTTCCTCGCCACCGCGCGGGGCTGCCGGGGGCAGATGCGGGCCGATGACGGGACGACGTATCCGCAACATGGCCGATTTTGCAGAGCTCGCGGGCCTGTCGCGCCCGACCATATCGAAGTATTTCTCCGAACCTGCCAGCGTGCGCAAGGCCACGCGTGACAAGATCGAGCGCGCCCTGCAGAAATACGACTACCGCCCCAATCTCTTCGCCGTCAACCTGAACCGGAAAAGTGCCAAGATCATCGGGGTGATCGTCCCCGATACCGCCGATCCGTTCTATGCCAACCTGCTGCGCTACGTGGAGCTTGATTGCGAAGCGAACGGGTATCTGGCCGTCGTCCTTTCCTCCCGTGGGGATGCGACGCTCGAGGCGCGGGCGGTGGACACCCTCCTGTCGCTGAAGGCGGCGGGGGCGATCGTGGCGCCGCTCGGGCAGGCGTCGGACCACGAGATGCTGCAATCCTTGCGCGCGCGCATTCCCATCGTGTTCCTCGACAGCAAGCTCGATGAGGACACGCCCTTCGTGGGCACCGACAATTTCCAGTCCGTCGCGCTGATCACCGAATATCTGTGCCGGACCGGCGAGCGGCCGACATTCTTCGAGATGCCCCCGGCCAACCAGAACTCGCTCGAACGCCGCGCCGCCTACCGCGCGACGATGGAGCGGCTGGGGCATGATCCCATCGTGATCACCGCGGGGCCCGAGCGGAACTGGCGGTTCGAGCAGATCGCCCATGCCGAGGCGGGGCGGCTCTGGCGCGACGGGGGATTTCCGACCCGCACCATCCTCTGCGCCAATGACAGGCTGGCGATGGGTCTGATGGCGGCGACCTTTGCCGCGGGCCACCGGGTGGGGCGGGACGGCGACGTGCGGGTCGCGGGCCATGACGACCTGCCCGCGAGCCGTTATCTCTGCCCGCCGCTCACCACGGTGGCCCAGGATCTCGACATGCTCGGCAGCCGGGCGGTGGACCTCCTGCTCGCGCGGCTGGACGGGGTCGAACCCACGGGCCCGGTGCGGCTGGAGGCGGAGCTGAAGATGCGGTCCTCGGCATGAGCGATGCGGCTCTGACCGGCCCGATCCTGACCATCGGCGAAATCCTGGTGGAGATCATGGCCGACACGCCCGGCACGGGGTTCCGCGAACCGATTGCCCTGACCGGTCCCTACCCGTCCGGCGCGCCCGCGGTCTATATCGACCAGGTCGCACGGCTGGGGCATGGGGCGGCGATGATCGGGGCGGTGGGGGATGACGATTTCGGGCGGGTGAACCTCGACCGGCTCGCCGGGGACGGGGTAGACGTGTCGGGTATCGCGGTCGTGGCCGATCGCCCCACGGGCAGCGCGTTCATCCGCTACCGCCCCGACGGGGCGCGGGATTACGTGTTCAACCTGGTGCACAGCGCCAATGCAGCACTGGTGCCCACACCGGCGACCGATCGGCTGATCGGTGCGGCCCGGCACCTGCACATCATGGGGGCCTCGCTGTCGGCCCCAGCGATGCGCGCGATGATCCTTGGTGCGGCGCGGGCGGTGAAGGGGCGGGGGGGCACGGTCTCGCTCGACCCCAATCTGCGCAAGGAGCTTCTGGGCGCGCCGGGCCTGCGCACCGCGCTGGATGCAGCCCTGGGCCTGGCGGATGTGTTCCTCCCCAGCGGCGAGGAGCTGTTCCTCTTCGACCCGGGTGCGGATGAGGCGACCGCGATTGCCCGCGTATTGTCGCGCGGTCCGCGGGCGGTGGTGGTCAAGCGCGGGGCGGAAGGGGCGAGCTATCATGATGGAACGCAGGTGCTGGTCCAGCCGGGCTTCCCGGTGACCGAGGTCGATCCGACCGGGGCGGGCGATGCCTTCGGGGCGGCATTCACCTGCGGCTGGCTCGCAGGCGATCCCGCAGCGGCGCTGCGGCTCGCCTGCGCGGCGGGGGCGCTGGCCGTCACGGCACGCGGGCCGATGGAGGGGTGCGCCTCGGCGGCGGAGATCGCGGCATTCCTGGCGACCCGGCCATGACGCTTGCGCTCGCCCAGGGGCGCCCCGGGATCGTGGCGGTCTGCTCGGCCCATCCCCTGGTGATCGAGACGGCGTTGATCGCGGCCCGCGACGCGGGTCAGCCGATCCTGATCGAGGCGACCTGCAATCAGGTCAACCAGGAGGGCGGGTATACCGGCCAGACGCCGGCCGTGTTCCGCGCCGGGGTGCTGGCCATTGCCGCACGCGCGGCGACGGGTCCGGTCCTGCTGGGCGGGGACCATCTCGGCCCCAATCCCTGGCGCCAGCTCGCCGCCGCCACGGCAATGGAGCGCGCCGGGGCGATGGTCGAGGCCTATGTGCGCGCGGGCTTCGTGAAGCTTCACCTCGACTGCTCGATGGGCTGCGCGGGCGAACCCGCGGCCGTGGGGGACGGGGTCGCGGCTGCCCGGGCCGCAGCGCTAGCCGCGCGGGCCGAGGCGACCGCCACCGGCGCGGGCCTGCCGCCCCCGGTCTATGTCATCGGGACCGAGGTGCCGACCCCCGGCGGGGCGGGCGCCGACGAGCCGCCCCTGACCGTGACGGCGCCTGGCGCGGTCGCGGCCACGCTGGAGGCGCATCGCGACAGCTTCGCCGCCTTCGGCCTTCTTGCCGCATTCGATCGGGTCATCGCCCTGGTGGTCCAGCCGGGGGTGGAATTCGGTCCGCTCGGCGTGCACGCCTATGACAGGGACGCCGCCGCGGGGCTGGCCGCGTCGCGGACGGATCTGGGCGGGCGGGTGTTCGAGGCCCATTCGACCGATTACCAGACCCCGGGCGCGCTCGCAGCGCTCGTCGCCGATGGGTTTGCGATCCTGAAAGTCGGACCCGCGTTGACCCATGCGCTGCGCGCTGCGCTCTACGCGCTCGACAGCTTCGCGGGGTCGAGCCCGAGCTCGCTCCCCGCGGCGATGGAACGGCTGATGCAGGCCGACCCGCAGCACTGGGCGGGCCATGTCCGCGACCCCGCGTCGTGGGAGGAGCGCCATGCCGGCCTGTCGGACCGGATCCGCTACTACTGGACCCTGCCGGAGGCCGAGGCGGCCGTGTCGGCGCTGCTCGCACGGCTGGCGGGCTGGTCGATCCCCGATCTCGGCCCGCTGCGCGGCGCCCCCGATGCGGGCAGCTTCCTGCGCCAGGCGGTGGGGGCCGTCCTCGCGCCCTATCTCGCCGCCTGCGCCGGCAGCGGGTCCACCGCAATCCGGTAGCGCGTGCCCCAGGGGACACCGGCGCGGAACGGGACGCTGACCGGCACCCCGGCGCGCGTCAGCGGACCGGCGGCCCGGGTCGCGTGCAGCGCGCCAAGGTCGAAGGGTGCGGCCACCGGCTCAACCCCCAGCCCGCGGAATCGCCCGTTCCAGGGATGGAAGTCCCGCCCGCGGTCCGACAGCCAGAGCAGGCAGGCGGGCAGCACCGCCGGGTCCCAGGTCAGGGTAACGGCATAGCGCTCCACCCCAAACTCCAGCCGCACCCGGCCGCCGACCCCGGTCAGCAGGATCAGATCCTCGCCCGGTGCGGGCCAGGGCAGCGCGAGGAGGCTGCGCATGCCCCCGTCCGCAGCGGGCATGGCATCGAGCGACACGCCCCGCGCGTCGGGGGCCGCACGGCTCCGCCCCGGCTCGGCGGGCACGGGAAAGCTCCAGGCCCGCGCCCCCGGGGCGATCAGGCGCACCGACCCCTCGGCCTCCGGCATCCGGAACGTGGGATGCAGGCCGACGGGCAGCGCCACGTCGCGCCGGGGGTGGACCGTCAGCGTCAGGTCGAGCGCCGCGGCCGACGGGTCGGGGTGCACCGTGCGGGTCAGCGCCCGGATCGGATGGGCGGCGGGATAGCCGATGTCGGCGCGCACCCCGTCCCCGTCGGGGACCAGCAGCCAATCATGGTTCGCCCCGAACCCGTGGGGATGGGGATCGCCTGCGTCATCCCCGGGCGGCAGCCCCGCCATCCAGTCGGGCGGCAGGTCGCGCCGCGGCACCGGCATCCCGAACGGCACGCAGGGCCATTCCCCGCGCAGGCGGCGCAGGATGCCGGGCAGGGCCGGACCGTCCTCGTCCGCCCAGGGTGCGAGGGCGAACGGATCGACCCTGCGCCCGTCGGGCAGCGCGAAGGCGCAGGGACCGAGCATGGCGCCAAGTGGCTGGACCTCGCCCGCCACATGCGAACCCTGGAACGACAGGGCGGTCACCGCACGCCGAGCCCCGCGGTCAGGGCCCCGTCGATCACGTGATCCGATCCGGTGATGAAGCTGCCCGCGTCCGACGCGAGAAACCCGATCAGGGCCGCCACCTCTTCCGGCTCGCCGATCCGCCCGATGGGGTGGGCCGCGCCGAACCGGGCGAAGGCCGCCTCGATATCCGCGTCCGGCCCGTCGAAGGTGCGGGCAGCGAGCGCGAGGATCGGCGTGCGCACCGAGCCCGGGCTGACCGAGACGACGCGGATGCGGTCGGGCGCAAGCTCCAGCGCCATCGCCCGGGTCAGGGCGTGGATGGCGCCCTTGGACGCGACATAGGCCGCGACGCCACCCTGGCACGCATGGCCCTGCACGCTCGCAAGATTGACGATCGCCCCGCCCCGCCCGCCCGCGCGCATCAGGGGCACGCCATGGCGCGCGGTCAGGTGGACACCGCCGACATTGACGGCGAGGCAGCGGGCAAAGACCTCGGGCGTCGTGTCCACGGTCGCGCCATAGGGATGCACCGCCGCCGCGTTCACGATGACGTCGAGCCGTCCGTGGCGGCTGCGGATGTCGGCGCAGACCGCGGCAACCTCGTCCTCGACCGCGACGTCGGCGCGATGGACCGCGATCCCCTCGGCCAACAGCACGGCGTTGGCCACCGCGTCGATGCCGAGCGCGGTGACACGGGCACCGGCGGCGGCGAGATGCAGCGCCGTCGCCCGGCCGATCCCCGTGGTGCCCGTGACCAGCGCGACCCGGCCCGCAAATGCGCCCATCCTCTGCCCCTCCGGGTCTGGCATTCGCGCCTGGCACCCCGGCGGCATGCCCCCACCGCGCGGCAGCGTGCGGCGAACCGGTCGCATCCCCGCCCTGCACCGCCGCCCCGACCGGGACGCTAGCAGAGCGCCGCCGGACGCGACAAGGCGTGTCTCGGGACCTGTCGCCGGACCCGGTCGGCAGGCCGCTTGCCATGCACGCGACACGGCGGCTAGCCTGGGCCGGACCAGGCGGAGGCGGGCGGGCATGGAACAGGACGGACAGGTGTCGGCGCGCATTGCGCCACGCGACCGGGATGGACCGATGCCGTCCGGCGGGCATACCGGTCGTCTGGGCGTGATCGCGGGCATGCGGGGCGCTTTGGCAGGGATCGAGGGCGCGACCCATCCCGGCCCCCCACGCGCGGGGGGCGCCCGTTCGCCCATCCCCGCAGGCGACGGGCTGCGGGGACAGATCGCGGCGTCTGGGCGCCCGGGCGGCTGATGGCCGGGCCGGGGGACCTCGCCACGCGGCTGGCTGCCGGCGACTGGCCCGGGGCAGAGCGGATGCTGCGCCGGGCGGCTGCACGGGCGGATGCGGGGCCATCGGTGTTCTACAACCTCGGCAAGGTGTTGCTGGAACAGGGCAAGGCGGCCCAGGCGGCGACCTGGCTCGCCCGCACGCTCGCCACCGATCCGGCCCATCCGGGCGCCCCGTTCGAACTCGGCCGGGCGCTGCTGGCAGCGGGCGATCTCGCGGGGGCGCAGGGGGCGTTCGCCCGGGCGCTGGCGCGCGATCCGGCCGATGCCGATGCCGCCCGCACGCTCGGCCGCATCGCGGAGCGGCGGGGGGACTGGGCGGCGGCGACGGACGCGTGGGAGCGCGTTGCGGCCCTGATCCCCGGCGATGGCGAGGCGCTGGTCGGACGGACCACCGCCGCGGCCGAGACCGGGGCCGCTACGGCGGGAGCGCTGCGCGCGTCCCTGCTGGCCCGGCCAGACCTGCGCCCCGTGGCCCTCGCAGCGTTTGCCCGCGCCGGGCGCGGCAGCCTGCCCCTGACCCTGCCACCCCACACCCCACCCCCCCCGTCCGGTACAAAGCAGCCCGACGGGGTTTGAGTTCGCGCGGCCCCCGGGGCATGAAGGGGCACCCGTCACCCGGAAGGACGCGCCCATGAGCCCCACCGATGACCGCATGG
>JANNOT010000386.1:0-1798 GCA_031399375.1 Paraoceanicella sp. | reverse complement strand
CGCCAGCAACCCATCGTGCTGATCGGCGCCGTGGTATCCCGGCACCACCGGAACTCCCGCCCGGATCATCAGCGCCTTGGCGGCGTCCTTCAGGCCCATGGCGCGAATGGCCGAGGCCGGCGGGCCAATGAACCGCAGGCCCGCCGCTGTCGCCGCATCGACGAAATCGGGGTTCTCCGACAGAAAGCCGTAGCCGGGGTGGATGGCCTGCGCGCCGGTGGCGAGGGCGGCCTCCACGATGCGGGCGCCGTCGAGGTAGCTCTCGGCGGCGGGGGGCGGGCCGATGCGCACGGCGGCGTCGGCGCGCGCGACGTGGAGGGCGCGGGCGTCGGCGTCGGAATGGACCGCGACGGTTTCGATCCCCATGCGCCGGGCCGTGCGCATGATCCGGACGGCGATCTCGCCGCGGTTGGCGATCAGGATGCGCTCGAACATCGCGGCCTCCGACCCGGATTGACTTCGCGGAGGGACGCGGGAAAGCTGCGTCCGGTCAGGAGCGCGCAATGTATCGCCGACGCCTCGTCCCGCCGGACTTCGTGCCGCCCGTCGGGATCTTCGGGCCGGGCTTCGTCATGCGCAGGCTTTCGCTCAGCGACGCGGAGCTCGATTTCGAGGCGGTGACGGAGAGCGCGGACCGGCTGCGCGGCTTCATGGAGCCGGGGAGCGACTGGCCGGACGGCCTGACGCTGCACGAGAACCGGGTCGACCTCGGCTGGCACGAGCGCGAGTTCACGCTCGGCCACTCGTTCGCCTATACGGTGATGGCGCCCGGCGCGGCGCGCTGCCTCGGCTGCGCCTATGTCTATCCCAGCGACAAGGCGGGTTACGACGCCGTGGCGTTCTGGTGGGTGCGGACGAGCGAGGCTTCGCGCGACGGGGCCGTGGGCGCCGCGTTCCGTGCGAGCCTCGCGGGCTGGCCGCTGCCGCGGATCGCCTTTCCCGGGCGCGACGTCGCCTTGGCCGACTGGGCCGCGCTTCCCGATCTCTGAACCTCGGCCGGTCACATCCGGAACACGCCGAAGCGCGTCTCCCCGATCGGCGCGTTCAGGGCCGCCGACAGCGACAGGGCGATCACCGCGCGGGACTTGCGCGGGTCGATGACGCCGTCGTCCCACAGCCGGGCCGAGGCGTAGAGCGGGTGGGACTGGCGGGCGAACATATCGAGGGTCGGGGCCTTGAAGGCGGCATCCTCCTCGGGCGACCAGGCGCCGCCGCGCCGCTCGATCCCGTCGCGGCGGACCGAGGCGAGCACCCCCGCGGCCTGCTCGCCGCCCATGACGGAAATGCGGGAGTTCGGCCAGGTCCAGAGGAACCGCGGCTGGTAGGCGCGGCCCGCCATGCCGTAGTTGCCCGCCCCGAACGACCCGCCGACCAGCAGGGTGATCTTCGGCACGGCGGTGGTGGCGACGGCGGTGACGAGCTTGGCGCCGTGGCGCGCTATGCCTTCGTTCTCGTAGCGGCGGCCGACCATAAATCCGGTGATGTTTTGCAGGAAGATCAGCGGGATGCGGCGCTGGCTGCACCATTCGACGAAATGCGCGCCCTTGACCGCGCTCTCGGAGAACAGCACGCCGTTGTTGGCGACGATCCCGACGGGGACGCCCATGACATGCGCAAAGCCGCAGACCAGCGTCGCCCCGAACCGCGCCTTGAACGCGTCGAGCCGCGAGCCGTCCACCAGCCGCGCGATGACCTCGCGGATGTCGTAGGGGGTGCGCAGGTCGGCGGGGACGACGCCGAGGATCTCCTCGGGGTCGTGGAGCGGGTCTTCGGGGGGCTGCATCTCCGGCCCGGCGGG
>JANNOT010000315.1:0-4346 GCA_031399375.1 Paraoceanicella sp. | reverse complement strand
CCGCCCCCCTCGCCGGTCAGGCTCGCGTGCAGCCGCGCCGCCGCGGGCAGGGTTGCCCCCATGGCGATGGTCGCGGGTGCGAGGAGGAGGACGGGACCCCCGAAGCTGACGGTCCAGCGCCAGATCTCGCTCGGCTCGGGCCCCATGGCCTGGGCCAGCGCCGCGTTGGCGATCGGGATCAGGGGAATGAGCGCGAGTGCCCAGAGCCCGATGACCGCCTCGAGCGCGGCATACCAGCGGGCGGGATGGGTGCTGCGGGCGATCGGGGCATCCAGCGCGGCTGCGCCGACGGCGAGACCCGCGAAGAACGCCGCGATCACGGCGAGGGTCGCGATCGCCTCGTGCCCGAGCCCGACCGAGAGCATCCGCACCCAGAGCATCTGATAGCCGAGCCCCGCCACCCCGGATGCGACGAGCAGGACATGGATGGATCGCCCCGGACCAAGGCTGCGGCGGAGGGACGGCGCGGTGGCGGTGTGGGTCATGGGGGGCTCGGATATCGGGGCCTCGGCGCAGGGGCCGGAAACGGGAACGGGGACCCCGCAGGGTCCCCGTCCGGATCGGATGGCGGGCGCGCGATCAGGCGCGGCGACCGGCCGGGGTCACGGTCACGAAGATCGGGTTGGCATAGAACCAGAGGTCGGCCCAGCCTTCCACGTCGAAGTCCACGATCTGCGGCGACCCGGGCAGGCGCGGGTTGATCGGCAGGTACTGGGGGCAGGATGCCGGGTTGAACTCGGACAGCGGGGTGGACGGGTTCGGGTCGGTATACGCGAACGGGCAGGGGATGTTGTTGGCGTAGAAATCGAGCAGCGGGTGCCCCTCGACGGTCGTCTCGTTCGGCGTCGCCTTGGGCATGTTGGTGCCGCGCATGCGGAAATACATGTTGGTGGTGAACGACGCGGCCGGGATGGTCACCGAGGTCACGAGGTATTCGCCGTCCTGGGTGAAGTCGGCGCGGTCGATCGTCTCGAAGATCTCGGTCGAGGCGTTGGAGACGTTGGACTTGTAGGCCGGATCGCTCGGGTCGATGATCCCGGTGACGTCGCCGCGGATGATGTCCACGTTGTCGAGCACGGGGCGGTTCAGCGGTACCTCGCGCCCGATCTGGAGCAGCGAAGGGTTGTTGAAGGTATAGGGCGAATGGTTCGCGCCCTCGGGATCGCGCATCCGGGTGTAGAGCACGACATCGGCCCCGGTCGGGTTGACCCGCAGCGTCTCGCCCATCGTGGCACAGGTGGTGCCCTGGCACATGACGAAGTCGAGCTCGGTGATCAGGTCGCCCATCACGGTATAGGTGTTGCCGACCTGCATGCCGCGCACGACCTCGCGCGCTGCCTTGAGGTTATAGCCGCCCTCGGTGCCGCGGGCATAGGCGTAGATCTTCGCGTATTCGCCGGGCCAGGCGTCGTTGGTCGAATGCGGCTCGAACGGGCCGAAGGCCCCGCGGTTGTGCCAGTCGGACGAGGCGAAGTAGAAGAACCGCCGCCCTTCGCCCAGCATGGCGTCCCAGACGGTCTTGATGCCCGGCTTGCCGAGGATGTAGCGCGGGATCACGCGGTTGGTCTGGAAGCCCGCATAGGTGGCCGGCCCGCCGATGGCCGCGTCAAGCTCGGCCGCGATCTCGGTCAGGCGCGCGACGGTCAGGGGTGTGCCGTCGAAATCCTGGCCCGCAACGGTGGTTTCGGCGGCCGTGTAGGCGCCAGAGCCGCCATAGGTGCCGTAGCCGATGGTCGGCGTGTCGATGCCGTAGCCGCCGCGGTCGGTATCGAACTGGTGCCCGGGCTGGCTTTCCATGCCGAAGGCGACGGTGTAGCCGAGCGGGTTGGCCGCGTTCAGCAGCCCCGCGTTGTGATAGTCGCGCAGGTGCTCGATGTTGGTGCCGTTGTTGGCGGTGGTGACGTAGCCACCCTGACGCTCGATATGGGCGACCACGTAATAGCTGTCATTGGCGTAGTTCTTGCGCAGCCAGGCCACCGACGCGACCGCCTTGTCGTGGTTGCCCGCGACGTTCGGCGTCTTGGCCACGCCCCGGTTGGCGGGGTTCTCGAAGTCGTACTCGTCACCGCCGCTGGTGTCGTTGTCGCCGCGGTCCCAGAGATATTCGAATTGGCCCATCGCATAGGCGTTGCCGACGGTCGAGAACTGCTTGCCCAGGATGCCCATCGAGGTGTGCTCGTGGCCCGGGGTGTTGGTCTCGAGCCCGAGCCAGGTCGTCTTGTCGCTCACGCGGCCCGCGTTCGCCACGTCGGGATAGGCGTATTCGATCAGCGACTGCCAGCGCCACATGTTGTTGCCGCCGGTGCCGCGCCCGGCCTCGTCGCCCTTCAGCGCGTCGCGCCCGATGGTGTCGACCCAGAGCCGCCGGGGGTTGGAGCGCGCGAGATCGGTGACGAGTGCGCCGTTCGAGCTGACATAGTTGCCCGTCTGGATGTCGTCGAACCGGCAATCGCGGTTGCCCGAGCCGCCATGGCCCGCCTGGGCGAACCAATCGAGGTCGTAGACGAGAGTCGAGCGGTCCACGAGCGTGCGTATCGAGGTCGTACCGTCGGTGCAGGTGGTGTGGTTGTGCTTGTCGCCGGTGAGGTAGTTCCCCATCATCTCCAGCCGGTCGGCATAGGCCTCGGCCGCCGCGGTCGAGGCGGTCTGGGCGGTGGCGGGCGCCATGCAGAGCGCCAGGAGGCTTGCGCCCCCCAGCAAGGCTACCAGCTGAGTTTTCGCGGTCATCGTCATCTGTCCCCCGGAGCGGTTAGGCCGCAGTCCTGCTGCTGACCCCCACATGCACGGGTTGTGCGACGGTATTTTCCATCCCGGATGACACCAATTTAACGGTTATTTAACGGTCGGACTGTCACGGAAATTTCTTTTTCCACGGCAGGGTCCCGTCGCTATCACGGCGGGCATGGCCGAGAGCACGCCCCCCCCGCCGAATTCTGGTCCCGATGCCCCGTGGCGCGGCCTGGGCCGCGCTGTCCTTGGGCGGGTCCTCGATGAGCCGCTGGTCCATTTCCTGCTGATCGGGGCGCTGGTGTTCGCGCTTGACCAGGCGCTGTCGCCCCGCACCGCCGACCCGCGGCTGATCGTGCTCGACGATGCGGCCTATGGCGAGATCGTGGACATCTATGCCGCGTCCCATGGCCGTCCGCCGACGCCCGAGGAAATGGATCCGCTTGCCGAGCGCTGGGTGATGAACGAGACGCTCTATCGCGAGGCCATGGCCCTCGGCCTCGACCGGGGCGACGAGATGGTCAAGGAGCGCATCATGCAGAAGATGCGGGTGCTCCTGACGAGTTCGATCACCGTGGATCCGCCCACCGAAGCGGTCGCGCGCGACTGGTTCGCGCAGAACCGCGCGCTCTATGACGAACCGGCGCGGTTGTCGCTCAGCATCGCGCAGATCGACGGCGAGGAGCCTGACGCGCGGCGGTGGGCGGATGAGCTGAACGCATCCGGATCGGCCGAACCCGAGCCTGGCCCAGGCGTCCCGCCGATCATCCGGCTGGTCGATCGGGGGGCGCCGACCCTGGAGCAGGGGCTGGGGCCCGATTTCGTCGCGGCAGTGCTGGCGATGCCGATCGGCGTCTGGATGCCGATGCCCTCGCCCGTCGGGTGGCAGGCGGTCCGGCTCGACGCCCGCGTCCCGCCCGCACCTGCGCGGTTCGAGGACGTGCGCACCGCCGCCGCGGCGGATTGGCGCGAGTTCACCTTTCGCCGCGCGCAGCTTCAGTCGGTGGCGACGTTGCAGGAGGGCTACACGCTCGAAAGGCGGCCCTACGACCCGGGCACCTTTGCGGCGCGGGCCGAGGCGGTGGCGCGCGCGGCCGAGGTCAACCAGTTGAACCGCAAATGATCGGGGTCCTGATCGCGCTCGTCCTCCTGTTCGCCGCGCCCGGGGCGGTGCGGGCCCACCAGGCGTCCATCGCCGTGATGTCGGTGACCGAGATCCAGCCGGGGCGCTACGCGCTGCGCTGGGACAACCGGCCCTTCCTGACCGACGAGCAGCCCGTGGCGCCGATCTGGCCCGAGACCTGCGCCCAGAATGGGCTGGTACTGGTCTGCACAGGCGGCGGGCTGACGGGACGGGTCGGGTTCGAGGGCCTGGGCCAGACCCAGTCCGCGGCGATGCTCAAGGTGCGGGCACTGGACGGGGCGACCCAGGTCGTGACCATGACCGCCGCTGCGCCGACCGCGCGGATCGTGCCCAATTTCGATCCCGAGAGCTGGGCGGGGCGCGCCGACATCACGACCGCCTATGTCGCGATCGGTTTCGAGCACATCCTGCAGGGGATCGACCATCTTCTGTTCGTGCTGGGATTGATGTGGGTCGCGCGGGGCGGATGGATGCT
>JANNOT010000149.1:0-1568 GCA_031399375.1 Paraoceanicella sp. | reverse complement strand
CTCTTGTCTTTTCGTTCGAAACTCATCTCTGGTCCAGGGGTGTCCGGACCGGATGAAGCGTTCATCTCTCACGGGGCCGGTTCCGGTCAAGTGAATGGCAGGTCGCCCAGTTGTTAACGTCGGGGATTGGTGCAGCTTTGCCACAGTGGCCGCGACGCCGCCAAAAAGGGGAATTGCCTTGCCCGGCGCGGCCGCTCCCATTACACCGCGCGAAAGCTATTCCAAGGGATTGCGGTATGCGGGTGGCGAGGTTCTGGGGCCGTTTGGCCGGTGTCGTCGGGATCGTGCTGCTCGCTGCCTGCGGCGGGGCCCAGCGCACGCCCGAGCAGGAAGCCGTCCGCCAGCAGCAGGCCGAGATCAACGCCGAGCGCGCCCAGAACCAGGCGATCCGGGACGTGTTGGGCGAGCAGGGCACGGTCGCGGGCGACCCGGACGGCGGGCGCTCGTCGATCTTCGATCTGTTCGGCTCGGGCGTCGAGCCGGACCGCCAGATCGGAGTCAACCGCTATCTGTGGTCTGCGTCGCTCGACATCCTTTCGTTCCTGCCGCTCGAAGGCGCCGATCCGTTCTCGGGCGTGATCGCGACCGACTGGGGCCGCATCGGCGGGGACCCAACGCCGTTCAGGGTGACGGTGTTCATTTCGGAAGCGGCGCTCGACGCTCGTGCGTTGCGGGTCGCGGCGTTCCGCCAGCAGGGCGGCCGCGCTGTCGCGGTCGCGGAGGCCGACAACCGCCGCCTTGAGGATGCTATCCTGACCCGCGCGCGTCAGTTGCGCATCGCGTCGACCCGGCGCTGAGCGCAGCGCGGACGGCGGGGGCGCGATGCAGCGATACGACGCGCGTTCGGTCGAGGCCAAGTGGCAGGCGGTCTGGGACGCGCGCGGCGTCTTTCGCGCCAGCGCCGACCCGGCCCGCGCGAAGTACTACGTGCTCGAGATGTTCCCCTATCCCTCGGGGCGCATCCACATCGGCCATGTCCGCAACTACACGATGGGCGACGTGGTGGCGCGCCACAAGGCCGCCGCCGGGTTCAACGTGCTGCACCCGATGGGCTGGGACGCGTTCGGCCTGCCCGCCGAGAACGCGGCGGTGGAGCGCGGCGTCCACCCCGGGGACTGGACCCGGGCCAACATCGCGCAGATGAAGGCGCAGATGAAGCCGTTCGGCTTTTCGATCGACTGGAGCCGCGAGTTCGCCACCTGCGATCCGGAGTACTACGGCCAGCAGCAGCGGCTGTTTCTCGACATGCTCGCGGCCGGCCTCGTCACCCGCAAGGCCGCGGTGGTGAACTGGGATCCGGTCGACATGACCGTGCTCGCGAACGAGCAGGTCGAGGCTGGGCGCGGCTGGCGCTCCGGCGCGCTGGTGGAGCGGCGCGAGCTGACGCAGTGGTTCTTCCGGATCTCGGATTTCGCCGAGGAGCTGCTTGCGGCGCTCGACGGGCTGAACGCCTGGCCCGACAAGGTCCGGCTGATGCAGAAGAACTGGATCGGCAAGAGCCAGGGCCTGCAGTTCCGCTTCGAGACGCGGAGCGCGCCCGCGGGGTTCGAGACGCTCGAGGTCTACAC
>JANNOT010000283.1:0-24501 GCA_031399375.1 Paraoceanicella sp. | reverse complement strand
GTCGCGACCCCCTTGCCACCCCGAAACCCCAGCCAGACGGGAAACACATGGCCGACGAAGGCGCCGAGCCCCGCAACCGCCGCCACCCGCGGCCCCGCCAGCGCCCCCGCGGCCAGGACCGGCACGGCCCCCTTCAGCGCGTCCAGGATCAGCGTCGCGGCCGCCGCCCCGCGGTGTCCGGTGCGCAGCACGTTCGTGGCCCCGATGTTGCCGGACCCCAGGCGCCGCAGGTCGCCCAGGCCGAGCGCGCGCGCGACGATGAGGCCGAAGGGGATCGACCCCGCGAGATACCCCCCCAACAGCGCGGCCAGGATTGCGATCACGGCCGCACCATCTGCGCCGCGAAGACCCGGAGCCCGCCGACCCAGGTTCCCGTAACGCGCCCCTGGAGCCGCGCGAGGTCGAAGGGCGTGTTCTTTGACTTTGACCGCAGCGCATGGCGGTCGAGCACGAAGGGCGCGTCGGGATCAAACAGCACCAGATCGGCGGGCGCCCCGCGCGCGAGCCGCCCCAGGGGCAGGCCCAGCAGGTCGGCGGGCCCGCGCGCGAGGCAGGCGAAGAGGCGCGGCAACCCGATCGCGTCCGCGTGGACCAGCCGCAGGGCCGCGGGCAGCAGCGTCTCGAGCCCCACGGCGCCGGGTGCGGCTTCCTCGAACGGGACGCGCTTCTCCTCCTCGGACTGGGGTGTGTGGAACGAGCCGAGCGTGTCGATCAGCCCGTCCGCCAGCGCCTCGACCAGCGCCACGCGGTCCTCCTCGGCCCGCAGGGGGGGCGTGAACTTGAAGAAGGTCCGGTAGTCCGCGATGTCGTATTCGTTCAGCGTCAGGTGATGGATGTTCGCCCCCGCGGTGACGCGCAGTCCGGCGCCGCGGGCGCGCATTAGCACCGGCAGCGCTGCGGCCGTCGAGAGCTGATCGGCATGGGTGCGCGCGCCGGTCATCTCGACCAGCGCCATGTCCCGCTCCAGCCCCATGCGCTCGGCCATGGCCGATACCGCCGGAAGCCCGAGCTTGCTTGCGAAGGCACCCGAGGTTGCCGCGGCGCCGGCCGACAATGTCGGCTCCTGGGGATGGTGGACCACGAGCGCCCCGAGCGCGCCGGCATAGGCGAGCGCGCGCGCAAACACGCGCGCATCGGCATGGGCCCGCGCGCCGTCGGTGAAGGCAACCGCACCGGCATCGCGCAGAAGACCGATCTCGGTCATCTCGCGCCCCGCCCGCCCCTTGGTCAGCGCGGCCATGGGCAGCACGCGCACGACCGAGGCGTCCGTTGCCCTGCGGTGCACGAATTCCAGCGTTTCGGGGTTGTCGATCGGGGGTTCGGTGTCCGGGCGTGTCACGATGGTCGTGACCCCCCCCGCCGCAGCGGCGAGCCCGCCGGACCGGAAGCTTTCCTTGTGCCGCTCGCCGGGTTCGCCGATCTTCACGCCGATGTCGATGATCCCGGGGGCGAGGCAGTGGCCGAGGCAGTCGGTCACCCTCGCCCCCTCGGGCGCGGGGGGCGCTGCACCCCAGGCGATGTCGGTGATCACCCCGCCCTCGATGCGCAGGGCGCCGGGACCGTCGCGCCCGTCGGGATCGATCAGACGGGCATTGCGCAGAACCTCGATCACCGCCCCTCCACTGCCCTCAGACCCCCTGAAGCTGCCCCGCTGCGCGGGCGATCACCGCCCCCCAGAACTCCAGCCGCTCGGCCAGAAGCCGGTGCTGGCGGTCCCAGTCCACGGTATCGAGGGGATTGAACACGCCCACATCCTCGTGGAGCCGCTGGCGCACCTGATTGAGGCGGGTCAGGGTCAGGAGGCGGGCGTGGCGGAATTCCATCCGCTCCTGCACGGCGGCCAGCGCGTCGAAATTGGCATCGGCCGACGGCCCGTCGGCCACAAGCTGGATTTTCGTCGGCCTGCCGATCGCGCTGAGGTTGACCCCGAAATCGAGGTTCCCGGGATAGACCCGCACGGTCCAGACGTGATCGGACGTGACCGGGTTCAGCACACCGGCGGCGGCCAGCGCCCCGAGACGATGGGCCAGCGCGCGCCAATAGCGCTCATAGACCCCGTCGGGCCCGTTCAGCGGCAGGTCGGATGCGATCTCAGACATGGTTGGGGTCCGCCTTCACCAGGTTGCGGGACAGAAGGTCAAGCACGGCCATGCGGACCGCGACCCCCATTTCTACCTGCTCCTGTATGACCGATCGGTTGATGTCATCGGCAAGCTCGCCGTCGATCTCCACGCCCCGGTTCATCGGTCCGGGATGCATGACGATGGCGTCGGCGCCCGCATGGGCGAGCTTCTCGGCATCCAGACCGAAGCGGTGGAAATATTCCCGCTCCGACGGGATGAAGGCGCCTTCCATCCGCTCGCGTTGCAGGCGCAGCATCATGACCACGTCCGCCCCGGCCAGCCCCGCGCGCATGTCGTCCGTCACCTCGACCCCGAAGCGGTCGATCCCCGCGGGCATCAGGGTGCGCGGACCGATCAGGCGGATGCGGTTTTCCATCTTTCCCAGGAGGATGATGTTGGACCGCGCCACCCGGCTATGGGCGATGTCCCCGCAGATCGCGACCGTCAGGCGGTGGAGCCGCCCCTTGCGCCGCCGGATCGTGAGGGCATCGAGCAGGGCCTGGGTCGGGTGCTCGTGCCGCCCGTCGCCCGCGTTGATGACCGCGCAGGTGACCTTCTGCGCGAGCAGCGCCACGGCCCCCGAGGCGGGGTGGCGCACCACGAGCAGATCGGGGCGCATGGCGTTCAGCGTCATGGCGGTGTCGATCAGGGTCTCGCCCTTCTTGACCGACGATGTGACGACGCCGAGGTTCATCACGTCCGCGCCAAGCCGCTTGCCCGCCAGCTCGAAACTCGCCTGGGTACGGGTCGACGCCTCGAAGAACATGTTGATCAGCGTCCGGCCCTCGAGCCCGCCAACATGCTTTTCTGCCCCGCGCCCGCGGTCCACATAGCGTTCGGCAAGATCGAGGATGGCGAGGATATCATCGCGCCCCAGCGCCTCGATCCCGAGCAGATGGCGATGCGCAAAGGGCGGCGCCGTCGAGACGGGGGGTGAAAACATGGCGGCACAACCTCCGGCACCCGGGTTATGGCAGGGGCGGCGCGGGGGGGCAAGGCTTGCCCCGCCCGCCCCGCCCGGCCATCATGCGCACCATGACCCAGCTCCCCGCCCCCGTCCTGCTCTATGACAGCCCCCGCGCGCCAAACCCGCGCCGGGTCCGGATCTTCCTGGCCGAAAAGGGGATCGACCTGCCGCGTGCAGAGATCGACATCATGGCGGGCGCGCAGTTCGACGATGCCTATCGCACCCGGGTCGGCACCCACCATGTGCCGGCGCTGGAGCTTGCGGACGGATCGATCCTGACCGAATCGGTGGCGATCTGCCGCTATATCGAGGCGCTCTGCCCCGAGCCCAACCTGTTCGGCCATGACGCGCGTGAGGCGGCAGAGATCGAGATGTGGCAGCGCCGGGTGGAGTTCCAGCTCCTGCTTCCCATCGCCTATGTCCTGCGCCACGGAAATCCGGCGATGGCGGTCATGGAGGACCAGGTCCCCGCCTGGGCCGAGGCGAATCGCGCGCGGGTGCAGGCCGGGCTCGCCTGGCTCGGGGCGCGGCTGGGGCAGGCCACCCATCTCGCGGGGGACCGCTTCACGCTCGCCGATATCACCGCCATCGTCGCCATCGATTTCATGCGCACGATCAGGGAGCCGGTGCCCGAGGGCGCGGTGGCCGAATGGGCCGCGCGGGTGCGGGCCCGCCCTTCGATGGTCCCGTGATGGACGGCGATCTCGCGACGCTCGCCTGGCTGATCGAGCTCGGCGCGGACGAGGCGATCGGCGACGTGGCCGTGGACCGGTTCGCGCTGGCGGCCACCGCGGCCCCGGTCGTCGCCGCTCGCCCGACCGCGCCCCTGCCGGCGGCGACCGCCACGCCACAGGTGGCAGGAAATCCCCCAACCCTACCCGCCGCGGCGCTTGCCGACGCGCACGGACTTGCGGCGGGTGCCGCGGATCTTTCCGCCCTGCGCGACGCGATGGCGGCGTTCGACGGCTGCGCGCTGAAGCTCGGCGCGCGCAGCCTCGTCTTTGCCGACGGCCTGCCCGGCGCCCATGTGATGATCGTGGGCGAGGCGCCGGGGCGCGAGGAGGACCGCGCGGGCCTGCCCTTTGTCGGGCGGTCGGGCCAGCTTCTGGACCGGATGCTCGCCGCCATCGGGCTCGACCGAAGGGCCGAGGACCCCGCGCGCGCCGTCTACATCACCAACGTGCTCCCCTGGCGCCCGCCGGAGAACCGCGAGCCGTCCTCCGACGAGATCGCGATGCTGAAGGCATTCCTCGTGCGCCACATCGCCCTCGCCGCCCCGCGGGTGCTCTTTCTCATGGGCAAGACCGCGGCGGGGACGCTGATGGAGACGGCGACGGGCATCACCCGGCTGCGCGGGACCTGGACGCAGGTGCTGGGGCGCCCCGCGCTTCCCACGCTCCACCCCGCGGCGCTTCTGCGCAACCCGGTGCAGAAGCGGCTCGCCTGGGCGGATCTGCTCGCCCTGCGCGCGCATCTCGACGGAGCCAGCCCATGAGCCGCATCGACCCCGGGCGGGAGTTTCTGCCGGTGCGCATCGCGGTCCTGACCGTCTCGGACACCCGCAGCATGGCCGATGACCGGTCAGGCGACACGCTAGTGGAGCGGCTGACCGCGGCGGGGCATGTCCTGGCCGCCCGCGCGATCCTGCGCGACGAGCGGGCCGAGATCGCGGACTGGCTGCGCACCCATGTCGCCCGCGCGGACGTGGACGTGATCCTGACCACGGGCGGCACCGGCCTGACCGGCCGCGACGTGACGGTCGAGGCGCACCGCGACGTCTATGACAAGGAGATCGAGGCGTTCGGGACCATCTTCACCATCGTCTCGATGGGAAAGATCGGGACCTCGGCGGTGCAGAGCCGGGCCTGCGGCGGGGTGGCGGGGGGCACGTATCTCTTCGCGCTGCCAGGCTCGCCCTCGGCCTGCCGCGATGCCTGGGACGAGATCCTCGCCCCGCAGCTCGACTATCGCCACCGCCCCTGCAACTTCGTCGAGATCCTGCCCCGGCTCGACGAACACCGGCGGCGCAAGTGATGCCGGCCGCCCTGCCGGCTCGCACGCCCGAGGAGGAGACGTTCCCCCATCTCGGCGACTGGTCGGCACCCGGCCCGGTCCGTGGCGCGGGCGTGATGGTTCAGGACGCCCATGGGCGGCTCCTGATGCAGCTGCGCGACGATTTCCCCCACGTGGCCGCCCCGGGCCAATGGGGCTTCTTCGGCGGGGGGGTGGAGGCGGGCGAGACGTTGCGCATCGCCGCCTGGCGCGAGCTGGCCGAGGAAACCGGGCTCAGGCCCGACCCGGCGGCGCTCGACCCGTTCGCCGCGGTGGTCACCGACGGGCCGCGGCGGGTCCGGCTCTATCTCTACCGGGTCCGGCTCGACGTGGACCCGGCAACGCTTCGGTTGGGCGAGGGGGCGGGGTTTGCGTTCCTCACGCTCGCGCAGCTCGACCGCCACCCGGTCCAACCCTGTCTGGCCCCCGTGATCGCGCGGCACCGGGCCCTGCCGGCTACCCCCGGGGTGCCGGGCAGCCGGTGATGTCGATGCCCCCGCCCGACCCGAGCAGCGTCACCCGCAGGGCAGAACGATCCACCGCCAGCGGCCCGCTGCCGAAGTATTCGAGCCGCGACTGCGCCACGACCTCCCGCGCCTCTGCCACCACGGATTCGGGCGCAATCCAGAGATCGGGCAGGGTCGATTCGACGACCACGGCATCGGGTGTCGCCACCGCACGGTCGAACCCGACCCGGGTCGTCATCGCCATTCCCGCCCCGGTGGGCGACATGGCGCAGGAGATCGAGGTGACGCCCGCCTCGATCGCCGTGCGCGGCCGGGCCTCCAGCGCAAAGGCCACGTCCGCCGCACCGGCGCCGGGGGCCTCACCGGGCGCGAACCGGACCTCGGCCACGTCTTCGGTGGGGATGCAGATTTCGGCGCAGACGCCGTAGCCGACCCGGACCCGCACCTCGGTCGCGCCCCCCGCCACCTCCGGCCAGAGCCGCACAGGCAGGACGAGCCGATCCGCATACCCGATGATCCGCAGTCCGTAGAGATCAAAGAGCGTCGGCGTCGGCCAGATCAGCTCGACCCGGCCGAGATTGCGCGACCCTGACCAATCGAAGCTGGGCGGGATCCCCGCATCGCCCGGGACGCGCCAATAGGTCTTCCACCCCGCCGCCATGTCGATCACGATGGCGGCGAGCCGCGACCCGTCCTGCTCCTCCCAGCCGTCGATCAGGCTGAGCCGCGAGGGCGCAGGCTCCTGGGCTGGGGCCGAGACCGCGGCGAGACAGGCGAGCGCGGGGGCAAGGGCACGGATGTACATCCCGCCGATATGCGCCCTATGCCGGGCCGCGTCCAGTGCGCCACCCGTACCGATCCGCGCAATTCGGCGCGACCGGCGCTTGATCTCGCCCCTGTTGCACCGCATCCTCACGCCATGATGCCCGCAAGCGAACCCAGATTTCTCGTCGGTAAGCTGTTGATCGCCCTGCCGGGGATCGAGGATCCCCGCTTCATGCGCACGGTGATCTACGTGTGTTCGCATTCCGACGAAGGGGCGCTGGGGCTGATCGTGAACAAGCCCGCCTCGGGGCTCGACTTCTCCGATCTGCTCGACCAGCTCTCCATCGAATCGGGGCCGCGCGCCCGCCAGGTGCGCATCCTGCTCGGCGGGCCGGTGGAGCGCAGCCGCGGCTTCGTGCTCCATTCGGCCGACTGGCGCGCCCCTGACACCACGCTCGACGTCACCCCCGATATCGGGATGACGGCAAGCATCGAGGTTCTGCGCGCCCTGGCCACGGGCGAAGGCCCTGCCCGCGCTGTGCTCGCCCTGGGGTATTCGGGCTGGGGACCGGGGCAGCTTGAAACCGAGATCCGCGCGAATGGCTGGCTGACCGCCGACAGCGACACGGACATCCTCTTCGGCGAAGCCGACGCCCGGAAATGGGAGGGGGCGCTCCAGCGGCTCGGCATCGACCCCCGCCTCCTGACCAGGGCGGGGGGGACCGCCTAATCGTCCGAAAAGAGCGTCGGGCGCAGGGCGAGAACCTTCGGCTCGCGCGGCAGGGTGGCGAGCGAGACGGTGATCGCGCTGTCCTGGGTGCGCTCGATGGCGAATTCATCCGCCATCCCCTCGAGGAACCGCTCCAGATTGCTCTGGCCGAACCAGTGCATCGGCAGCACGAGGCGCGCCTTCGCGGTCTTGAGCACCCGGATCATCGCGGCCTGGTCCATGGTGAACCCGCCATCGACCGGTGCCATCACGACATCGAGCCGCCCGATCAGGGCCGACTGGGCGGGCGAGGGCTCGTGGTGCAGATGGCCGAGATGCCCCAGGCAGAGCCCCGCGATCTCGAAGACGAAGATGGAGTTCCCGTCCGGCTCAACGCTGCCGAAGGCGCGGATGTCGGTGGTCACGTTGCGGATGATGGCGTCGCCCACGGTCACGAAATGATCCGCCGGCGCCTCTGGCGTGCCCCAGCCCCGCAGGACATGGGGTATCCGCGGGTCCGGCGACGCCGTCCAGTGGCTGGAATGGGCATGGTTCATCGTGACCACGTCGGGGATGATGTCCGAGCCCACATAGCCGGTGAAATCGGTCGCGATCCGCACCCCCGCGGGCGACTCGATCAGGTAGGTCGCATGGCCGACGAAATGGATCCGCACGGCTTCGGTCCCGGGCACGGGTACCGGGTCGGCCTGGGCGGGCGTGAGCGTCGGGCCCCCTGCGACATAGGTGACACCCGGCACCCCCTCCGCCAGCGCGATGCAATGCGAGGGGATGGGCACGGCTGCGAGGGCAGGCAGGCCCGCGGGCACGAGCAGGATGGCGAGAAGGCGGCGGATCATGGGCATCTCCGTCGAGGGTTCCCATCGACGATAGTACACGCGACCGCCGCGGCAACCTCACGATCCGCGGAGCGCCGACAGAAGCCGCGCCACGTCCTCGGCATCATTGTAGAGATGCGGGGTGATGCGAAGGCGCGCCCCGCGCACACTGACATGCACCCCCGCGGCCGCGAGCCGGTTCGGCAGATCCGGGGCCAGGCCGTCGGGATGCGACAGGCCGAGGAAATGCCCGGCCCGCAGCGACCCCGGCGCGGCGGCGTAGCCTAGGCCCGCCGCCTCGGCCGCGATCGCGTCGGTCATCGCCCGCAGCGTCGTCTGGATCCTCGGCACGCCCCAGCCGAGGATCTGGCGCAGCGCCGCGGCACCCGCGTCGATGGTCGCGAAATTCGCCACCTGTCCCATGTCGAACCGCCGCGCCCCGGGCTGGAAATCGTCGCGGTAGTCGACGAGCCGGGCAAAATCTTCCGATCCCGCGCGGTTCAGCCAGTTATGCTCCAGCGGCTCGCCGCCCTGCCGGTGCGGCGCGACGTAGAGAAACCCCAGCGCATAGGGGCCGAGGAGCCATTTGTAGGTTGCAGCGACCAGGAAATCCGGCCGCACCGCGCCGATATCGATGGGCAGCGCCCCGGCGGACTGGGTCAGGTCCAGGACCAGCGCCGCCCCCACCGCCCGGGCCCGTGTCCCGATGGCCACAAGGTCGAGCAGGGCGCCATCCGTCCAGCGGCACTGCGGCAGGGCCGCGACCGCGACCCTGTCGTCGAGCGCGCCAAGCACGGCCGCCGTCAGGTCCGGCCCGTCGACCGCCACGACCTCGCCCCCTTCTGCCGCGGCGCGCGCCCGCCACGCATAGAGGTTGGAGGGAAACTGGTCGGCGAGCACCAGCACCCGCCGCCCCGGCCCCAGGGGCAGGTTCCGCGCGGCCACCGAAATCCCGTAGCTCGCCGACGGCACCACCGCCACATCCGCCGCCTCGGCCCCCACCAGCTCGGCGAAGAGCGCACGCGCCACCGCGGGTCCCGCGGCGAAATCGGCCGGGCGGATCGTCCAGGGATAGCGCTTGCGCGCGGCCCCCGCCTGCCCTGCCTCGGCCACGGCGTTCAAGGACGGGCTCATGTAGGCGCAGTTGAGATAGGCGATGGCGCGCGGGATGTCGAAGAGGTGCCGCTGGCACGGGATCAGGCCATCCGCACCCATCGCATCCCCCCTCATCCCGTTTCTGTCCGGCCGCGGCGGTCCCAGCGCAGGGCGGCATAGAGCACATGGGTCCGCCAGCGACCGTTGATCTGCAGATAGGCCTGCGCCACCCCTTCGTACTTGAATCCCGCCCGTTCGAGAAGCGCGCGAGAGGCGCGGTTCTCCGGCAGGCAGGCCGCCTCGATCCGGCCGAGGTCAAGCACGGTGAAGGCGTGGTGGACCACCGCCTCCAGCGCCTCGGTCATGAACCCCTGGCGGGCGAAGGCCTCGCCGACCCAGTAGCCCACGGTTGCCGATTGCGACGGCCCGCGGCGGATGTTGTCCACCGTGATCGCGCCGATCAGCCGCGTATCCGCCCGGCGGATCAGGAAGAGCGGCAGTCCCCGCCCGGTATCGATCGCCCGGCGCGACCAGGCCACGCGGTTGCGGAAGGCGTGGCGGGTCAGGTGGTCGGCGGACCAGCTCGGCTCCCAGTCGCGCAGGAACCCTTCGCCGTCGCGGCGCAGCATCGCCCACGGGACATGATCCGCCGCCTCGGGCGGGCGCAGGGTCAGCCTCTCGGTCTCGAGCCGGAGACGCGGGCGCAGGCGGAAGAGGTCCATGGCCTCCCTCAGGCGGCGAGCCTTTCGGCCAGCGCGCCATGGGCCGGGGCGCCCGCGACCGGTCCGTAGAGCGCGAGCGCAGGGGTCCGGGCGATCAGCCGTTCGGCCAGCGCGCGGGCCGCGGGGGCATCCACCGCGTCGATCCGCCCCACCGCCTCGGCGAGGTCGGGGACGCGGTTCCAGATCGCCATGGACCGCGCAAGCCGCTCGCAGCGCGACGAGGGCTGCTCGAGCCCCATCAGCAGCCCCGCCTTCATCTGCGCGCGGGCCCGCGCGATCTCGGCCTCGGTCATGTCGTCCGCTGCCCTTCGCAACTCGTCGATGGTGATGGCGGCCAATTCCGCGATCTCGTCCGCCCCCGTGCCCGCATAGATCGTGATCGAGCCCGTATCCTCGTAGGCCGAGGAATGGGCGCCGATGGAATAGCAGAGCCCGCGCTTTTCCCGCACCTCCTGAAAGAGGCGCGAGGACATGCCGCCGCCGAGTGCGGTGGAGAACACCTGCGCCACGTAGACGTCATCGTCGCGGTAGCCCGGCGCCTCGAGCGACAGGGCGAAATGCGCCTGTTCGAGCGTCTTGACCACCCGCCGCTCGCCACCATGGAACCGCGCGAGCGGTGCCGCGGCCACCGGGCGGGGGGCCAGATGGCCAAAGAGCGCCTCGGCCAGCCGCACGATCGCCCCGTGATCCACCCCGCCCGCAGCCGCCAGGATCATCTGGTCGGGGGCATAGAACGCCCTGGTGAACCCGCGCAGCGCGCCGGCGTCAAACCGGCGCACAAGCTCCGCGGGACCGAGGATCGAGCGGCCGAAGGGCTGGTCGGGGTACGACACCTCCTGCAGCCAGTCGAAGATGATGTCGTCGGGCGTGTCGAGCGTCTGCCCGATCTCCTGAAGGATCACGCCACGCTCCACCGCGATCTCCTCGGGGGTGAAGACCGGGTTCATCACGATGTCGGCCACGAGGTCGAGCGCCAGGGCGACGTCCGCCGACAATACCCGGGCATAGTAGGCCGTCATCTCCTTGGACGTGTAGGCGTTCAGATACCCCCCCACATCCTCGATCTCCTCGGCGATGCGCAGGGCGCTGCGCCGGGCGGTGCCCTTGAAGGCCATGTGCTCGAGGAAATGGGCGATCCCGGTTTCCTCGGCCCCCTCGTGCCGCCCGCCCGCCGTCACCCAGACGCCGATCGAGGCGGAGGCGAGGCCGGGCATCGCCTCGGTCACGATGCGAAAGCCGTTCGACAGGGTATGGATCTCGGTGGTCACCGGGTCAGGTCCTTGATGAGCGTCTGGATATGGGCGAGATCGCGCGGCACCGGGGTCAGCCGCTCGGCCCGGTCGTAGAGGTCGGCCATCCGTTCGGGCAGGGCGGGGCGCATCCCCGTCGCCGCCTCGACCGCATCGGGGAATTTCGCGGCATGGGCGGTGGCGAGCGTGACCATGGGCACGACGGGATCGCCCCTGCAGGCGGCGGCGGCGTGAAGGCCCACGGCAGTATGGGGACAGACCAGCATTCCGGTGGATGCGAGCGTGGCGCGTATGGTCGCCGTCGTCTCGGCCTCGTCCGTCCGGGCGCTGTCGAACTCGGCGCGGAGCCGCCCGAGCACCCCCTGGGACAGGGTGAACCCGCCATGCTGGAGCTGGTCCATCAGCACACCGACCGCCGCCCCGTCGCGGTCGTGGAGCTCGAAGAGCAGGCGCTCGAAATTCGAGCTTACCTCGATGTCCATCGACGGGCTGATCGTGGGCGCAACCCCCGCGCGCCGGTGGGCGCCGCTGGCCAGCGTCCGGTGCAGGATATCGTTGCGGTTGGTCGCGATCACCAGCCGCTCGATGGGCAGCCCGATGCGCTTGGCCACGTAGCCCGCGAAAATGTCGCCGAAATTCCCCGTGGGAACAGTGAAGCTGACGGGGCGCCCCGGTCCGCCGAGGGCGACCGCGGCGGTCACGTAATAGACCGCCTGCGCCAGCACCCGCGCCCAGTTGATCGAGTTGATCGCGGCCAGCCCCACGGCGTCGCGAAAGGCGAGGTCGTTGAACATCGCCTTCACCAGCGCCTGGCAATCGTCAAAATCGCCATCGACGGCGAGGGCGTGGACATTGCGCTCCACCGGCGTCGTCA
The DNA here is from genome assembly GCA_031399375.1 of Paraoceanicella sp. Taxonomy (GTDB): domain Bacteria; phylum Pseudomonadota; class Alphaproteobacteria; order Rhodobacterales; family Rhodobacteraceae; genus Paroceanicella. The sequence continues at coordinate 12,641 of JANNOT010000283.1, read as the reverse complement.
TCTGGCGGCGCTGGACCTCGGACACCCGGCCCTGGGGATAGAGGATCACGACATCGACGGCGGCGAGCCCGCGGAACGCCTCGATCGCGGCCGACCCGGTATCGCCCGAGGTTGCCCCCACGATCACCGCCCGCCGCCCCTGGCGGGCCAGCACATGGGCGAACATCTGGGCGATGAGTTGGAGCGCCACGTCCTTGAAGGCGAGCGTCGGGCCGTGATGGAGCTCCAGCAGCCAGTCGTTCGGGGCGGTCTGGACCAGGGGACACCGCGCGGCGTGGCCAAACCCGGCATAGGCGCGGTCGATCATGGCGCCGAGCTGCCGCGCATCGAACGCATCGCCGAGAAACGGTGCGATCACGCGTGCGCAGACCGCCTCGTATGGCAGGCCGCCCAGGTCGTCGAGCGCGATCCGGGGCCAGGTGACGGGCAGGTAGAGCCCGCCGTCGCGCGCGAGACCCGCCAGAAGGGCGTCCTCGAACGAAAGCTCCGGCGCGGCGCCGCGGGTGGAGATGTAGCGCATCGGGGATATCCTGCCGCGTGGAAGCCTTCCCTCTAGCGCCCGGGCACAGCGGATGCCAGTGCTTCTTGTGTCGCCCCCCGGGGCGCGTCAGGCCGCGGCCCTGCGGCGCGTGCGCAGGAAGCCGACCGTCATCGCGGCCCAGACGGCCGCGAGGCCGAACCAGGTCAGGGCATAGCCGAGATGATCGTTGGCGATGTTCACGCTGACCGGCGCGGGCGACAGGCCGGGCCCGATCGCCTCGCGCGCCACGACAAGCAGGGGCTCGGTTCCCAGCGCCGCCGCCATGGGGGCGACGTCGCGGGCAAACCAGATGTTGCGCTCCGCATTGGGCGCTGGGGTGTAGGGGTTGCGGTCATCGGGCCAGAGGATGTTGCCATCGACCGTGACCCTGCCGCCGGGGCGCGGGGCGGGCTTTCCCGCCTCCGGCACGAAGCCGCGCTGCACCATGACCCGCCGCCCGTCCGGCAGCGCCAGGGGAGCGATCACCAGGTAGCCCGGACCGGCGGGCGGCTGGGAGGTAAGGACATGCACCTCACCCGCCTCGATCTGACCCGTCAGGCGCACCCGGCGGTATTCATCGCGCGTCTCGTCGGGTGCGGCGGGCAGGGCTGGCAAGGCGTCATCCATCCGCGCCGTGATCTCGGCCAGGATCCGCTCCTTCCACGCGAGGCGCTGGAGCTGCCAGACCCCCAGGCCCACGAGGATCGCCACCCCCGCCGCTCCGAAGAGCAGCGGAACGAGCCAGCGGGTCAATGCGCCCAGATGTAGATCGACGCGAACAGGAAGAGCCAGACCACGTCCACGAAATGCCAGTACCAGGCGGCCGCCTCGAACCCGATATGCTTGTCCTGGCTCAACTGCCCGTTCAGCGCGCGCAGCAGGCAGACGGCGAGGAAGATGGTCCCGATCACGACGTGAAAGCCGTGAAAGCCAGTCGCCATGAAGAAGTTCGCGCCATAGATGTTGCCCGCAAAGCCGAACGCCGCGTGGGAATACTCGTAGGCCTGGGTGATGGTAAAGAGCACGCCAAGCCCGATCGCAATGATAAGCCCGTTCACCAGCCCCTTGCGGTCGTTCTCATGCACCAGCGCGTGGTGCGCCCAGGTCGCGGCGCAGCCCGAGAGCAGGAGGATCAGCGTGTTGATCAGCGGCAGGTGCCAGGGATCGAAGGTCTCGATCCCCTCGGGCGGCCAGTCGCCCTGCATGGGGTAGAGCGCGTGCTTGAAGAACGACCAGAACCAGGCGGCGAAGAACATCACCTCGGAGGCGATGAACATGATCATCCCGTAACGCAGGCCAAGCTGCACGACCGGCGTGTGGTCGCCCACCCGGCTTTCCGTGATCACGTCCGCCCACCACGAGAACATGACGTAGAGCACCATGGCCAGACCGATCAGCGCGACCCACGGCCCGTTGTCATGCAGGTAGAGCACCGTGCCAAAGAGCATGGTGAACGCCCCAAGCCCGCCCATGAAGGGCCAGATGCTCGGCGGCAGGATGTGGAAGTCGTGGTTCTTGTCCTGGGCCATGGCGGGCCTCCCTCAGTTGCTGACCGGTCCCGCCCCGGGGGCGGACGCAGTCTCGGCCGCGGGCAGGGCGGCGCGATGGAACGTGTAGGACAGCGTGATCTCGCGGGCAAACTTTGCCTCGGGGTCGTCGAGAATGGCGGGATCGACGTAGAAGGTGACGGGCATGCGCACGGTCTGCCCCGGCTGGAGCACCTGTTCCTGGAAACAGAAGCAGGCGATCTTCACGAAATGGCTGCCCGCGGCATAGGGAACCACGTTGTAGCTCGCCGTGCCGCCCACGGGTTCGTCCGTGGGGTTGTGCGCCTCGTAGAACGCAAGGCCGGTCTCGCCCAGCTTCAGCGTGACCTCGCGCGCCACGGGGCGGAACGTCCAGGGCATGCCGGCCGAGGTCGACGCGTCGAAACGGATGGTCACGCTCTGGGTGCTGACCGAGGCGGAGGGCGCGGCCGCGACCGTCGTCGTGCCGCCATAGCCGGTGACGCGACAGAACCAGTCGTAGAACGGCACCGCGGCAAAGCTGAGCGTGCCCATCACCGCGACGAGCGCGACGAGCCGCATCGCCACGCGGATATCGGCGCCCCGCGCGCTCATTGCCCGGTCGCCAAGGCGGGGCGGTAGGCGTGGTCGAACCCCTCGATCATCTGGCCCGCCGAAAGCTTCACGACCGTCACGACGAACACCAGCAGCACGAAGCCGCCCAGGATCAGGCCGAGCGTGCCGTTGCGCCCGCGCCGCCGGGTGTGGAGTTCGTGTTCGGGCCGCAGCATCGCCGTCTCCTTCAGATCAGGGCGGGCCAGGCCGCCAGCAGGTCGGACGCACGCAGCACCGCATCGGCCAAGAGGGCCAGGAACTGCGCGAAAAGATAGAGGATAGAAAAGGCAAAAAATCGCTTTTCCGCCGCGTACCCATCCGCCCCGGCCACCGTTTCGTCCCGGGCGCGCAGCGCCAGCGCGTCCCGCAGCAACCGGGCGTTCAGGACGATCGCCGCTGCCGCGGTCAGCGGCCCACCGATCGAGCTTGCCGCGACGGCGATCCCCGTTGCGGCCAGGAGCACGCTGTAGACGAGGATCTGGCGCCGCGTCTCGCGCCGTCCGGCCACGACCGTCATCATCGGGACGCCCGCCCGCTCGTAATCGGAATTCATGAAGAGCGCGAGCGCCCAGAAATGCGGCGGGGTCCAGAGGAAGATCACGCCGAACATGAGGACGGACTCTACCGACACGCCCCCCGTCGCCACCGCCCAGCCGATCATCGGCGGAAATGCCCCGGCCGCCCCGCCGATGACGATGTTCTGGGGCGTGAGCCGCTTCAGCCACATCGTGTAGACGACGGCATAGAAGAAGATCGTGAACGCGAGAAGCCCCGCCGACAGCGCGTTGCCGAAAAGAAAGAGCATGAGGACGGAAAGCAGGGAGAGGCCGAGGCCGAGGCCCAGCGCCTCCTCGCCGCTTACGCGGCCCGAGGGGACCGGGCGGCGGGCGGTGCGGGCCATCACCGCGTCGATGTCGGCGTCCCACCACATGTTCAGCGCCCCCGACGCACCGGCCCCCACCGCGATGCAGAGCACGGTGGCGAAGGCGATGACGGGGTGCACCCCAACAGGTGCGACCAGAAGCCCCACGGCGGCGGTGAAGATCACCAGTGCCATCACCCGCGGCTTCATCAGGGCAAAGTAATCGCGCATCTCCGCATCGCCCCCGGGGGCGGCGGTCCAGTCCGGTCGCGCGATGCCGGTCATCGTCAGTTCTGCGCGACCTGGACGCGACCGTCGGCGGGTGCCGATGCGACCTTGGCCTCGGCCAGCCAGGCATCGTACTCGGGCTGCGGCAGCACCTTGACCACGATGGGCATGTAGGCGTGGTTCATCCCGCACAGCTCCGAACACTGCCCGAAATAGACCCCGGGCCGGTCGGCCTTGAACCACGTCTCCTGCAGGCGGCCCGGGACCGCGTCCATCTTCACGCCGAACGCGGGCATTGCCCAGGAATGGATCACGTCCGCCCCGGTGATCTGGAGGCGCACGACCGCATCGACGGGCACGACCACCGCGGTGTCGGTCGCCAGCAGGTATTCATCGTCGGCATACCCCGCCGCGGCCAGATCCTCGCGCGCCAGCATCAGGCTGTCGAACGCGACCTCTTCCTCGGGATATTCGTAGGACCAGTACCACTGGCGCCCGGTCACCTTGATGGTGATGTCGCTCTCGGGGATCTCCAGCTGTTTGAAGAGGATGGGCAGCGACACCGCGCCGATCACGATCAGGATCAGGATCGGCACGACAGTCCAGGTCACCTCGACCGCGCTGTTATGGGTGAACGTCTTGGGCGTCGGGTTCGCCTTGGCGTTGAAGCGGAACACGACGATCCCCATCAGCCCCACGACAAAGATCACGATCGCCGCCATGATCACGAGCAGGAACCCGTCGAGGAACTGGATGTCGCGGGCAAGCTCGGTCGCGGCGGGCTGGAATCCGGTCCCCATGGGCACCGGCTTCCCGACCGTCTCCAGCGCGGTCTGGGCGGTGGCCGCCCCGGCCGTCAGCGCGGCGAGCACCGCCGCCAGACCCGTCCGCATCGCCTGTTCCGCCATCCGCATCGTCGTCGATCCTCATCTGGGTCAGGGATCGGGGTACGCCGGAATCCCTGTTGTCACCTGTGTGCGAAGAACCATAATGGACGGTGAAGGGCAAGGCGCCCGGCGCGCGGCCTCGCGCGTCATAGCGCCGCTTTACCCCCAGACCCGATCCCGGAGCATCCATGACCCCGCCCATTCCCAGCCAGAGCCCGCGTTTCCGCCCGTTCGAGACCGCGATCGACGAGGCACGCGCGCTCGCGCTCCTGCGCGATGCGGTCGCGGGGGCGGAGGATGGCGAGCTCTTCCTCGAGCGCACGCGGTCCGAATTCCTCGTCTTCGACGACGGGCGGCTGCGCAACGCGAGCTACGACGCCTCCGAGGGATTCGGGCTGCGCACCGTCTCGGGCGAGGCGACGGGCTACGCCCATGCCACCGAGATCTCCGAGGGCGCACTGTCGCGGGCCGTCTCGACCGCGCGCCGGGCGGTGCGGGGCGAGGGGCGCGGGATGGCGCCCCCGCCGCCGGGGACCAACCGGCGGCTCTACACCGACCTTGATCCCTTCGACGACGCGAGCTTTGCCGCCAAGGTGGCCCTCCTGCGCGAGGCCGATGCCTGGGTCCGCGACCGCGACCCCCGGGTCGTGCAGGTGACCGTGAGCATCGCCGCCTCGATGCAGGAGGTGGAGATCCTGCGCCCCGAGGGCCTGCGCCTCGCCGAGGCGCGGCCGCTGACCCGCCTCAACGTCACCGTGATCGTCGAGCAGAACGGGCGGCGCGAAAGCGGCTCGGCCGGTGGCGGCGGGCGCCACGGGCTGGCGCCACTGCTGGCCCGCGACCATTGGCAGGGCGTGGCCGAGGAGGCGCTGCGCGTCGCGCGTGTCAACCTCGCCGCCGTCGATGCGCCCGCGGGGGTAATGGATGTGGTGCTCGGCCCCGGCTGGCCGGGTGTGCTGCTGCACGAGGCGGTCGGCCACGGGCTCGAGGGCGACTTCAACCGCAAGGGGTCCTCGGCCTTCGCGGGGCTCATGGGCACGCGCATCGCGGCCCCCGGTGTCACCGTGGTCGATGACGGCACCCTGCCCGACCGGCGCGGGTCGATCAGCTTTGACGACGAGGGCACGCCGTCTGGCCGCACGGTGCTGATCGAGGACGGGATCCTGACCGGCTACATGCAGGACCGCCAGAACGCCCGCCTGATGGGCGTCGCCCCCACCGGCAACGGGCGGCGGCAGAGCCATGCCCACGCCCCTATGCCGCGGATGACCAACACCTACATGCTGGGCGGCGACGGCGACCCCGCGGCGATCCTCGCGGACCTGCGCGACGGGATCTATGCCGTCAATTTCGGCGGCGGGCAGGTGGACATCACCAACGGGAAGTTCGTGTTTTCCTGCACCGAAGCCTACCGGGTCAAGAACGGCGTCGTCGGCGCCCCGGTCAAGGGTGCCACCCTGATCGGCGACGGTGCGACCGCCCTGCGCCAGATCCGCGCGATCGGGCGGGACATGGCGCTCGACCCCGGGATGGGCAATTGCGGCAAGGCTGGGCAGTGGGTCCCGGTCGGCGTGGGCCAGCCCACGATGCTGATCGGCGGGCTGACGGTCGGGGGGGCGGCTGCGTGATGCAGGGCCTGCCCGCGACCAGCGTCCCGCGCGAGCGGTCGCGGCGGATCGGGGCCACGGCCATCATCCTGGGCTACATCGTCGCGGTCGTGGGGATCCCTGCCGCCGCATCGGCGATCATCTCCGGCTGGGACGCGCTCGCCATCGAGCCGGGCGACGGGCCGGTGGCCGACACGTTCCTGCCCCGGCTGATCCTGGCGCTTCTCTTCTCGCCGATCCTGTCCTGGATCGGGGTGATCCTCTCCCTGCCCGTCGTGATCGTCTGTCGCAGGACGGGCTGGACCGGCTGGGGACCGGCGCTGGCCACGGGGCTTGCCACCGCGACAGTCGCGCTCGCCGTCTGGGTCGGGACCGGGGGCGTATCGGACGCGGATACCCCGCCGACGCCCTGGCGGGACGACGCGCTTCCCATCGTGGCGGGCGGCGCGATCCTTGCGCTGGGGTTCTGGGGGACCGTCCGCCTGCTCGTCCCCGCGGCGTTCCGCGCCGATCTCGTCTGACGGCTCAGTACCGCGCAAGCGTGTAGAGCGGCGCGAGGCTGCCGCCCCAGCCCGCGGACAGGCGGAGCCAGCGGTCCGCCAGGGTTTCGCCCGACGCCAGGATCTCCCGCAGCGGGTCGAGGAAGCGCTCCTCGCCCAGCCCCCGGGCCCTGAGCCCCGCGTCCGACAGCGCGACCACCTCGGCCGCCAGACGCGCCATCGGCCCCACCGGGGTATCGGCCGCCAGCGCACGCTCGGACGCGGCGACGCGCATCGCCTCGCGCCCCCCCGCCGTCCAGGGGCGGCAGATGTCCCAGGCGGCGTCGAGCGCGCCCTGGTCGTACATCAGCCCGACCCAGAACGCGGGAAGGGCGGCCAGCATCCCCTCCGGCCCCGCATCGGCGCCGCGCATCTCGATGAACCGCTTCAGCCGCGCCTCCGGGAATGCCGTGGTCAGGTGATCGGCCCAGTCCGACAGGGTTGGCCGCTCGCCCGGAAGGGCCGGCAGGCGGCCGTCGAGGAAATCGCGGAACGACTGGCCGAGCGCGTCGATATAGCGCCCGTCGCGGTAGACGAAATACATCGGCACATCGAGCATCCAGTCGGCATAGGACTCGAACCCGAAGCCCTCGTCGAAGACGAAGGGCAGCATCCCGGTCCGGCTGTCGTCGAGCCCCCGCCAGATCCGGCTGCGCCAGGACCGGTGCCCGTTCGGCCGCCCCTCGAAGAAGGGCGAGCTTGCAAAGAGCGCGGTCGCGACCGGCTGGAGCGCGATGGCCACGCGTAGCTTGCGCACCATGTCGGCCTCGGACGCGAAGTCGAGGTTCACCTGCACCGTGCAGGTCCGGTACATCATCTGGGTGCCGTGCGTGCCCACCCGGCCCATATGGCGGGTCATCAGCGCATAGCGCCCCTTGGGCATCACCGGCATCTGTTCGGCCGTCCAGTCGGGTGCCGCGCCGAGCCCGAGAAACGCCGCCCCCATGGGGCCTGCCACGGCCGCGACCTCGGCCAGGTGGGACGCCGTCTCGGCCGCGGTCTGGTGAAGATTTTCGAGCGGCGCGCCCGAGAGCTCGAACTGGCCCCCGGGCTCGAGGCTCACGTTCGCGCCGCCCCGCGCCAGGCCGATCAGTCGGTCGCCCTCGCGCAGCTCCGCCCAGCCGAAGCGGTCGCGCAGCCCCTCGAGCATCGCGCGGATCGAGACCGGGCCGTCATAGGGCAGCGGGGTCCGGGTTGCGGTGTCGAAGCCGAACTTCTCATGCTCGGTTCCGATGCGCCAATCCGCCTTCGGCTTGCAGCCCCGGGCGAGGTAGTCGGCGAGCTGCTCGCGCCGCTCGATCAGGCCGCCCCCGTTCTGCGGAATGGACATCTCGGCTCGCCCCCCTCGGCGTCGTCACGCGGCCTACTGGATAGGCGGCGGCCTCGGGGATTGGCAAGCCCTCAGGGCCGCGGGCCCTGCCGGGACCAGACGGGCCAGCAGCCGGGGCCGGTCGCGGCGAGTGCGGCATCGACCCCCGCCCAGTCGATCCCGGGCAGGGCGGTCAGGGCATCGGCAAGCGCGTCTGCCCCCGCGGCAGCGAGCGGTACGTCGAGCGGCCGCGGCCCGGGCCCGTGCAGCCGCCAATGCGGCGCCTCCGGCAGGGCGTCCGCGACACCGGCGGGACGCATGACCTCCACCCGCTCGAGCGTGTCGAGATCGAAGACCTGCCCGCCCGCGGCGCCAAAGACGGCGACCTCGCGCTCGCGCACCACGACCAGCCCCGCGCCGTCGCCCGCCACCAACCGGCGGGCACGGCGCCAGGCGGCGAGGGCTGCCCCTGCGGCAAGCAGCCCCGGCAACCCGAACACAACGGGCATGATGGGCGATCCCGCGCGCCACGCCGCGAGGGCAGCACCGCCAAGGACGACGGCCGCGGCGCCGAACGCGGCGGGTTCCACCCAGCGGCTCCGGGGGCTCACCGCCGGACCCCCGCCACCCCGCCCGCAGGGCCTCCGGGACCGCCGCGCGTAGTTGCGTCCGCACCGCCGCCCGCACCTGGGTCCGTGCCATTGCCCGTTCCGTCGCGGGTGCCATCGGCCGGCAACGTCGCGACCGCACGGCCCGCCGCGCCGGTCACCCCCGCAGCGGCACCCCCTCCCGCCGTGTCGGCCACCGGCACCGGCGTCCAATCACCCGCCATCGCCTGCCAGAGCGCCAGGGCCGCGACCGCGGCCGTGTCCGCCCGCAGGATCCGCGGCCCGAGGCCGCAGGCCCGGGCGAAGGGGCGGGCACGGATCGCCGCCGCCTCGTCGGGCGCGAATCCCCCCTCCGGACCGATCAGGATGGCCGCGGGCGCGGGCGCCGTGCCCCGGCCGAGGGGCGGGCCGCCCCGTTCGTCGCAGAAGACCAGCGCCCGGCCGGGCTCCCAGTCCGCGAGGACGGCCGTCAGCGGCGCAGGGGCGGCAATGTCGGGCACGAACACGCCGCCGCATTGCTCGGCCGCCTCGACCGCGTGGGCGCGCAGCCGGGCGGAATTCACCCGCTCGGCCTGGGTGTAGCGGGTAAGGACGGGCAGGATGCGCCGGACACCCAGCTCCGCCGCCTTTTCCACGATGAAGTCGGTCCGCGCCTTCTTGATCGGGGCAAAGAGCAGCCAGAGATCGGGGGGCAGGACCTGCGGTGCGCTTTGCCCCGCGCAGGTCAGGGTCAGACGCCGCCCGGCCACGGCCAGCTCTGCCGCCCATTCCCCGTCGCGCCCGTTGAAGAGCGCGACCCGCGCGCCGGGGGCGAGACGCATCACCGTGCCGAGGTAATGTGCCTGGGCCGGCCCCGGCTGGACCACGGCGCCCGGCCCGAGCGCATCCGCGACAAAGAGCCTGATTTTCGCCCGCGGCTCTGGCATAACGTTCCCCATGACTGACCCCTTTCCTACCGCCGACGGCCTGCCCGAGGATAGGGTCGCCGATGCGACACGGGCCAACTGGGTCGACCGGTTCGCACCGCCCTGGGCGCGGCCCTGGGCGCGGCTGTCGCGGCTCGACCGGCCTGCGGGCACCTGGCTCCTGCTGATCCCGTGCTGGTGGGGCCTCGCGCTCGCCATCGCGGGCGATCCGGCGGGGCCGAAGCCCTTCGACCTCTGGATCGCCGTGGGCTGCGGGATCGGCGCCCTGCTCATGCGTGGTGCGGGGTGCACCTGGAACGACATCGCCGACCGCGAAGTGGACGCCCGCGTGGCGCGCACCCGCTCTCGCCCGATCCCGTCGGGGCAGGTCGGCGTGCGCGGCGCGCTCGCATGGGGGATCGTGCAGGCGCTCGCGGCATTCGCGATCCTGGTCAGCTTTCCGCCGCAGGCGATCGGGCTCGGGATCGCCTCGCTCGCGCTCGTCGCGGTCTATCCGTTCGCCAAGCGGTTCACGTGGTGGCCGCAGATCTTTCTCGGCCTCGCCTTCAACTGGGGCGTGATCCTCGCCCATGCGGCCCATGGCACCACGCCGGGATGGGCCGCTGTGCTGCTTTATGGCGCGGGCATCGCCTGGACGCTGTTCTACGACACGATCTATGCCCATCAGGACCGCGAGGATGACGCGTTGGTGGGCGTGAAATCCACCGCCCGGCTCTTTGGCGCGCGCACGCGAACCTGGCTCTTCGGGTTCATGTTCGCGGCCGTCTCGCTCGCGGCCCTCGCCGTCACGCTCGCGACGCGCGACGAGCTGCAGCCCTGGCCCCTGCTGGCCGCACTCGTGGGGACCTGGGCGTTCGGGATCCATCTCTCGGCCCAGCTCCGCCAACTCGACATCGACGACCCCGACCTGTGCCTGCGGCTCTTCCGGTCGAACCGCGGGGCAGGGCTGATCCTGGCCGCGGGGCTGGGGCTCGCCGCGCTCCTCTGAGACATCTGCGGCTTGCGCCCGGACCCCGGGCTGGCCTATGACCGCGACGACACCGGACATGGAGAGCGGAATGGGACTGCGGCCACGCGCGCTCGGCCTTCTCTGCGCGGCCCTGCTCGGCACCGGCGCGCTGGGGGCCGCGATGGGCTGGCTTGGCGCGCGGGCGGTCGAGGCGAGCGTGCAGCGCGCGGCCTCCATCGCCGCCGCGTCCCAGGGCCTCGGCTGGGTCCGGGTCGGGGCGGACGGCACGCGCCTGCGGCTGATGGGCACGCCGCCCTCGCCCGGCGCCCGCGTCGCGGCCCTCGGCCTGGCCGAGGGGCTGGTCGGTCCCGCGCGGCTGATCAATGCCCTCGCCCCGATCGCCGCGGCCGAGCCGCCCGCGCCGCTCCGGCTCGAGATCCTGCGCGACGGGGCGCGGGTGTCGCTCGCGGGGGATGTGCCTGCGGGCGCCGATTTCCGCCTGGGCACGGCGCTGGCCGCGCTCGGGCCGGGGATCGAGACGCTCGACACCGTCCATGTCCGCCCCGTATCGGCCCCGCCGGGCTGGGAGATCGCCTTCGACGACGCGCTCGCGGCGCTGAGCGCCCTGCCCCAGGCGCGCATCAGCCTGGACACCTGCACCCTGTCGGTCAGCGGCGAGGCGGCGAGCGGGGGGGACGCCGCGGCGCTCACCGCCGCTCTGTCCAGGGGCCGGGGCGCAGGCCCCCCGACGGCGGACGCCGCGTGCGGCCGGACCGTGGATATCCGCGCACCCCGCAGGGTCGCCAGCCCCTACCGGCTCGCCGCGCGGCGCGGACCCGACGGGGTGCACGTGATGGCCTGCATGGCCGAGACGCCGGCGGACATCGCGCGGATCCGCGCCGCGGTACCGACGCTGGCCCCGGACGCGGCGTTCCGCTGCACCGAGGCGCTCGGGGCACCCTCGGCCGACTGGGCGGCGGTGGCGGGCGCGGCGCTCGCAGCGCTCGCGGACCTGCCGACGGGTGGCGCGGTGGCGCTGACCGACAGCACCGTGGCGCTGAGTGCACCGGCGGGGACCGACCCGGCCGCGTTCGCCCCGGTCGCGGCACGGCTCGCCCGCGCGCTGCCCGCGCCGTTCACGCTGACCGCCGGACCTGCCCCGGACCGGGACCCGTCGCCGGACCCGCGCGCTACGGCAGCCCCGGACACGGCCCCCGCCGCCTGGTTCACGGCCAGCCGTGCGGCAGGGGCGGAGGTGGCGCTCGGCGGCGTGCTCGGCTCCGAACCGGGGCGCCTCGCGGTCGGTCAGTTCGCCGAGGCGCTGTTCGGCGCGGGGCGGGTCAAGGCGGATCTGTCGGTCGAACCCGCCCTGCCCGAGGGCTGGTCCACGCGGGTGATGGCAGGGCTCGAGGCGCTGTCGCTGCTCGAGACCGGGGCGCTCGACATGGGGGGCGAGGCGACGACCCTGCGGGGCACCGCGCCCGACCCGGTCGCGGCGCAGAAGATCCGCGCCCTCCTCGCCCCCCATGCGGGCGCAAAAGGGGCGCTCGCGCTCGACATCCGCGTGGCCCCGCCCCCCGTGCTGCCCCCGCCTGCGGACCCCGCGGCATGCCTGGCAGAGGTGGCGGACCTGCTGGCCGACGCCCAGGTGACATTTGCCCCGGCCAGGGCCGATATCACGGCCGACAGCGCCCCCGTCCTCGACGCGCTCGCCGTGGCGCTGACCGCCTGCCCCGGGGCGCGGTTCGAGATCGGCGGGCACACCGACGACCGCGGGTCCGCGGGCCTGAACCGAACGCTCAGCGCCGAGCGGGCCGAGCGGGTGCGCGATGCCCTGCTCGACCGCGGGCTCGCGCCCGACCGCCTGGTGGCCGCAGGGTACGGCGCGGCCGAGCCGATCGCCGACAACGCGACCGAGGCGGGGCGCGCGCGCAACCGGCGCATCGCGGTAAAGCTGCTGGCCGCGGATGCGGACCCCGCCGCGCCATGACCCGGGACGCGCTCGCCCTGACCCTCGCGCTCATCTTCGCGGCAGCGGTGGGGCTGGGATGGGCGCTGCGCTGGATCTGGGGCCGCGTATCGGCCC
>JANNOT010000282.1:0-2189 GCA_031399375.1 Paraoceanicella sp. | reverse complement strand
CGCGGGACCAAGGTTGGCTGCGACGCGGGCGATTGCGGGGCCTGCACGGTGCTGCTCGACGGCGCCCCGGTCTGCGCCTGCCTGACGCCCGCAGGGCGGGTCGAGGGGCGGGACGTGACAAGCATCGAGGGGCTCAGGGCGGGTGGCCTGACGGCGGCCTTCCTCCGCCACGGTGCCGCGCAATGCGGGATCTGCACGCCGGGCATGCTGATGGCGGCCGCCGCACTTCTCGCCCGCATACCGCGTCCCGACCGGGCAGAGGCCGCGGCGGCGCTGGGCGGCGTGCTCTGCCGCTGCACGGGGTATGTGAAGATCATCGACGCGGTCTGCGATGCCTGGCGCCACGTGGTCCCCGCAGCTGCCCCGGCGGCGGGCCATGCCGTGGGTGCCCGCCTGCCCCGCCTCGATGGCCAGCCCAAGGTCGACGGGACCGAGAGTTTCGGTGCGGACCATGTCCCGGACGGCGCGCTCTGGGTCCAGGCCGTCCGCTCGCCCCATGCCCATGCCCGCTTCGCCTTCGGCGACCTCGCCGCCTGGGCACAGGATGCGACGATCCTGACCGCCGCCGACATCCCCGGGCGCAACCGCTTCGGCGTCATTCCCGCCTTCGCCGACCAGCCCGCGCTGGCCGAGGGCATGGTGCGGTTCCGGGGCGAGGCGGTCGCACTGGTCGTGGCCGAGACGCCGCGTGATCTGGCCGATTTCCCCGTGGTCTGGGATCCCCTGCCCGCGCTCACCGACATCGACGCCGCGCTTGCCCCCGGTGCGGCGGAGGTGATCCCGGGCCGGGCGGGCAACATCCTGACCCGCGGCCGGGTGCGCCGGGGCGATGCGGAGGGGGCGCTCGCCACTGCTGCCCATGTGGTGGCGGGCGCGGTCGAGACCCCGTTCGTCGAACACGCCTATATCGAGCCTGAGGCGGGCTCGGCCTGGATGGAGGGCGACACCCTGGTGATCCGCGCCTGCACCCAGGCCCCGGTGATGGACCGCGACGACACCGCCGCCATCCTCGCCCTGCCGCCCGAGCGGGTGCGGATCATCCCCGCCGCGACGGGCGGCGGGTTCGGGTCCAAGCTCGACGTGTCGCTCCAGCCCCTGCTCGGCCTCGCGGTCCTCGCCACCGGACGGCCTGCCCGGATGGTCTACAGCCGCGTCGAGTCGCTGCAGTCTACCACCAAGCGCCACCCCGCCCGCCTCTCGGCCCGGATGGGCTGCGACGCGGAGGGGCGGCTCACGGCACTTTCCTTCGACGGCGATTTCAACACCGGCGCCTATGCCAGCTGGGGCCCCACGGTGGCGAACCGGGTGCCGGTCCATGCCTCCGGCCCCTACCGGATGCCGGCGTACCGGGCCGAGACCCGGGCGATCCACACCCACGGCCCGGTCGCGGGCGCCTTCCGCGGCTTCGGCGTGCCCCAGGCCGCGATCCTGACCGAGACGCTGATGGACCGACTGGCCGAGGCGGCGGGGGTCGACCGCCTCGCCTTTCGCCGCCGGAACGCGCTCGCGGACGGCGATGCGACCGTGACGGGCCAGGTGCTTCACGGCGTCGGCATCGGCCCCTGCCTCGACGCGCTCGGCCCCCACTGGACCCGCGCGCTGGCGGAGGCGGCCGTTACCCCCGGCCCGCTCCGCCGCGGCGTCGGCGTCGCGTCCTGCTGGTATGGCTGCGGCAACACCTCGCTCCCCAACCCCTCGACCATCCGCCTGGGGATCACCGCGCAGGGCCGGGTGATCCTGCACCAGGGCGCCACCGATATCGGCCAGGGCTCCAACACCGTGATCCCGCAGATCTGCGCCGACGCGCTCGGCCTGCCGCTCGCCGCCTTCGACCTCGTCGGCCCCGACACGGCGCTGACGCCCGATTGCGGCAAGACCTCCGCCTCGCGCCAGACCTTCGTCACCGGGCGGGCGGCCGAACGGGCGGGCCGGGCGCTCCGGACCGCCATCCTGCGGCGCCTAAACGCGGGCGAGGATGCCCCCCTCACGCTCGAGGGTCCGACGCTGGTCGCGGGCGGCCACCGCCTCCCCCTCGCCACCCTTCCCCCCGGCCCCGACGGCTATGTCCTTCGCGTCGAGGAAACTTACGACCCCCCCACGACCCCGCTCGACGCCGACGGCCAGGGCACACCCTACGCCCAGTACGGCTACGGCGCCCAGATGGCCGAGGTGGCAGTGGACCCCGCCCT
>JANNOT010000276.1:0-5002 GCA_031399375.1 Paraoceanicella sp. | reverse complement strand
GCGCCCCGCAGGACTGGTCGAGACGGCCTTCGACGAGCTCGCCCGCCGCTGGCGCCCGCTCCTGGACGCGGCCGAAACCCACGGGGTGGACATCTGCTACGAGATCCACCCGGGCGAGGACCTGCATGACGGGGACACGTTCGAGATGTTCCTCGACCGCGTCGGCGGGCATGCCCGCTGCAACATGCTCTACGACCCGTCGCATTACGTGCTGCAGTGTCTCGACTATCTCGACCACATCGACATCTACCACGACCGGATCAGGATGTTTCACGTCAAGGATGCGGAGTTCAATCCCAACGGGCGCAAGGGCGTCTATGGCGGCTTCCAGCCCTGGGTGAACCGGGCGGGCCGCTTCCGCAGCCCCGGCGACGGCCAGGTCGATTTCGGCGCGATCTTTTCCAAGATGGCGGCCTATGATTTTCCCGGCTGGGCGGTCGTGGAATGGGAATGCTGCCTCAAGCACCCCGAGGATGGCGCCCGCGAAGGGGCAGCCTTCGTCGCCGCCCACATCATCCGGGTCACGGAAACCGCCTTCGACGATTTCACCGCCACGGCGCGCGATGACGGCGTGAACCGCCGGATGCTGGGGCTATGAGCATCGAGGGGCGGGCAGACGCCGCCACGGGGCGGATCCGCCTCGGGATGGTCGGCGGCGGGCAGGGGGCCTTCATCGGCGCGGTGCACCGGATGGCGGCGCGGCTCGACGGGCAGTTCGACCTCGTGGCGGGCGCGCTCTCCTCCACGCCCGACCGCGCGCTCGCCTCGGGGGCAGAGCTCGGGCTGGACCCCGCGCGGACCTATGCGAGCTATCTCGACATGGCCAAGCGCGAGGCGCGGCTAAAGGACGGGATCGAGGCGGTGGCGATCGTCACCCCCAACCATGTCCATGCCGCACCCGCGATCGAGTTCCTCAAGCGCGGGATCCACGTGATCTGCGACAAGCCGCTGACGGCGACGCTGGCCGAGGCGAAGAAGCTCGCCGCAGCGGCAGCGACGGCGCGCCAGGGCGGGACGGTCTTCGTGCTGACCCACAACTACACCGGCTATCCCATGATCCGGCAGGCCCGTGCGATGGTCGCGGACGGCGAGATCGGCAAGGTCCGCGTGGTGCAGGTGGAGTATGCCCAGGACTGGCTGGCCCGCCCGCTCGAGGAGACGGGGCAGAAGCAGGCCGCCTGGCGCACCGACCCCGCCCGGACCGGGGCGGGCGGCTCGACTGGCGATATCGGGACCCATGCCTTCAACCTCGCCGGGTTTGTGACGGGGCTTACGCTCGAGGGCCTCTGCGCGGATCTCTCGTCCTTCGTGCCGGGGCGGCGGGTGGACGACAACGCCCATGTCCTGCTGCGCTTCACCTCGGGGGCGCGGGGGATGCTCTGGTGCAGCCAGGTCGCCCCCGGCCACGAGAACGGGCTGCGCCTGCGCGTCTATGGCGAGGATGGTGGGCTCGAGTGGTTCCAGGAGGATCCCAATACCCTCTGGCACGCCCCCCTCGGCGGCCAGACCCGGCGCATCACCCGGGGCGGCGCGGGATCGGGGGCGGAGGCGGCGCGGATGACCCGGGTGCCCGCCGGGCATCCGGAGGGCTACCTGGAGGGCTTTGCCAACATCTATGCCGAGGCGGCGCGCGCGATCCATGCGGCGCGGGCGGGGACCGCACCCGATGCCGCGGTCGCCTATCCCTCGGTCGAGGACGGTCTCGCTGGTGTCGCGTTCGTCGATGCCTGCGTCCGATCCTCGCAGCGCGGCGGGGTCTGGGTGAAGCTCTAGCGCCGACGCCCGCGTGGGCGCGTCGCGTTCGGCGCGGGGGCGGGACCGGGGCGGAAGGGGGCGGGGCGATGCGGATCGGGTTCAGCATGCTCTACTGGACGGCGCGGGTCACCGCGGCGGATGCCCCGCGGCTCGCGGCCCTGCGCGGCGCGGGGTATGAGGGCGTCGAGATCCCGGTGCTGTCGGGGGGCCCGCGCGACTATGCGGCACTGGGGCGGATGCTCGACGACCTCGGCCTCGCCCGCAGCGCATTCACCGTGATCCAGGAGGAAAGCTCCAACCCCCTGGGTGCCGATGCGATCCAGCGCCAGATGGGGCTCGACTACCTGCGCTACTGCCTCGATTGCACCGAGGCCCTGGGCGCGCGGGTGCTCGCGGGACCGATCCACATGCCCCATGGCCAGCTTCCCGCCGGTCCGGCGCGCGCGGCCGAGGGCGAACGGGCAACGGCCTTCCACCGCAGCGTCGGCGACTTCGCGGCCCAGGCGGGCATCACGATCGCGCTCGAGGCGGCAAACCGGTACGAATCGGGGTTCCTGACCACGCTCGACGCGCTCGCCGCGCATCTCGCGACCGTCGATCATCCGCAGATCGCCGGGACCTATGACAGCTTCCACGCCGGGATCGAGGAGCGCGATCCGGTGGGCGCGCTGGCCGCACTCGGCCCGCGGCTCGCCCATGTGCATCTGGCCGAAAACGACCGCGGCACGCCCGGGCTGGGGACGGTGCCCTGGGCGGCGCTCTTCGATGCCCTTGTCGCGCGGGGCTATGACGGCTGGCTCATGGTCGAGGCGGTGGGGTGCCAGCTTGACGAGCTGCCCGCGATGACCCGGACTGGCCGGTCCGACGCCGCGCCGGTGGACGCGGTCTGGCAGGACGGCTACGCGTGGGTGCGCCGGGGCCGGGATGCGGCCCGGGCCCGATCTGGCGGGGGGAAGAACGGATGACGCAGTTCATCGACGGCAAGGACAGCCTTGTCACCGGGGCGATCGACGGGCTCGTTGCGGCCTCGGGCGGGGCGTTGGCGCGGCTCGACGGCTACCCGCACATCAAGGTTGTCCTGCGTGCGGCATCCGACCCCGGCAAGGTCGCGCTCGTCTCGGGCGGCGGGTCAGGGCACGAGCCGGCCCATGCGGGTTTCGTCGGCCCGGGGATGCTGACGGCAGCGGTTTGCGGCGAGGTCTTCGCCAGCCCCTCGGTCGAGGCGGTGCTGGCAGGCATCCTCGCGGTCACCGGTCCCGCCGGGTGCCTGCTGGTCGTCAAGAACTACACCGGCGACCGGCTGAATTTCGGCCTCGCCGCCGAACGGGCCCGCGCGCTGGGGCACCGGGTCGAGATGGTCGTGGTGGGCGACGACATAGCGCTTCCCGACCTCGCCCAGCCGCGGGGGGTCGCGGGCACGCTCTTTGTCCACAAGATCGCGGGCGCGCTGGCCGAGATGGGGGCGGATCTCGATGCCGTCGCGGCGGCCGCCCGCGCCGTGGCGGGCTCGGTCGTGTCCATCGGGTTGTCCCTGACCACCTGCACCGTTCCGGGCAGCCCGCGCGAGGACCGCATCCCCGAGGGGCGGGCCGAACTCGGGCTCGGCATCCATGGCGAGCCGGGGGTGGAGACCATCGAATTTGCAGGCGCCCGCGCGGCGATCGCGACCATGCTCGCGCGGCTTGAGCCGCACCTGGGCCTGGGGCCGCAGGTGCTGCTCCTGAACAATCTCGGCGGCTGCACGGCGCTGGAAATGGCGCTGATCGCGGGCGAGATCGCACAGAGCCCCATGGCCGCGCGCCTCGCGGGGGTCGTGGGTCCGGCACCGATGATGACGGCGCTCGACATGCGCGGCATCTCGCTGTCGCTCTTGCCGGTGGGACCGTGGGACCAGGCCCTGCACGCCCCCGCCCCCGCCGCCTGGCCGGGCTACCACGCGCTGGTGCCCGTCGCGCCGCGCCCGCTGCCCCCGGGGTTGAAGCCGCCAGCTGCCGCGGCCTCCTCCAACCCGGCGCTGCGCGCGCTGATCGCCCGCGCCTGCGCCGCGCTGGTCGCCGAGGAGGTCGCGCTCAACGCGCTCGATGCGCGTACGGGCGACGGGGACACGGGCTCGACCCTCGCCACCGCCGCCCGGGCGCTGGACGCGCGGCTCGACGCCCTGCCGCTGGCGGATCTCGGCCCCGCGCTCCGCGCCATGGGCGCAGAGCTCGCGCAGTCCATGGGCGGATCGTCGGGCGTGCTGCTCGCCATCTTCTTCGCCGCAGCGGGCGATGCGGCGGCATCGGGCGCGGGCTGGGCCGCGGCGCTGGACGCGGGCCTGACCCGCATCTGCGAGGTCGGCGGTGCCCGTCCGGGCGACCGGACGATGATCGACGCGCTGGCCCCCGCCCTCGCGGCTCTCATGGCCGGCGAGGGAATGGCGGCCGCGGCCGGGGCTGCCCGCGCGGGGGCCGATGCGACGGCGGCGATGACCCGGGCCAAGGCGGGCCGTGCGGCGTATCTCTCGGCCGACACGCTGCGGGGCGCGCCCGATCCCGGGGCCGAGGCGGTCGCCCGGCTCTTCGCGGCCCTGGTCTGAACCTGTCGCGGAAGCGTCACGTCGCGGGGGGTATCACCGGCCCCGGACCCAGCCGGAGCAGACGATGCGCCCCACCCCCTTCGACCGTCCCGGCCGTTTCTGGCGGGGCAACCTGCACACCCACTCCACCCGGTCGGACGGGGTCCTCGACCCCGGCGAAGTGTGCCGCCGCTACAAGGCGGAGGGCTACGATTTCATCTGCCTCTCGGACCATTTCGTCGGGCGCTACGGCTATCCGATCACCGACACGGCGCCCTACCGCGACAACCGCTTCACGACCATCCCGGGGGCCGAGCTGCATTCGGGGCCGATGGCGAATGGCGAGCTCTGGCACATCCTCGCCGTCGGGCTGCCGGAGGATTTCGCACCCTCCAACACCCCCGATTTCCGCCCTGTCCCGGACCAGGAAAGCGGGGCGGCGCTTGCCGCACGCGCCCGGGCAGCGGGGGCGTTCGTGGCCATCGCCCATCCCCAGTGGTCGGGTCTGACCGAGGCGGATGCCCGTTCCCTGACCGCCGCCCATGCGGTCGAGGTCTACAACCACGGCTGCGCCATGGGCTGCGACCGGCCAGACGGGTTCCACTGCCTCGATCTGCTGTTGACCGAGGGCCGCCGCCTGAGCCTGATCGCCACAGATGATGCCCATTTCCACGAGCCCGACCATTTCGG
>JANNOT010000098.1:0-8770 GCA_031399375.1 Paraoceanicella sp. | reverse complement strand
GCCGATCACGGCGACCGAGATCGCCGATGCGGCCATAGGTGCGGCCGAGGCGGGGGCGGCCATCGTCCACCTCCACGCCCGCGACCCGGTCACGGGCCGCCCCGACCAGTCGCCCGAGGCCTTCGCCCCCTTCCTCGGCATCATCCGCCAGGCCTCGGACGTCGTGATCAACATCACCACCGGCGGCGCCCCCACCATGCTGGTGGACGAGCGCGTGCGCCCCGCCGCGCACTACCGGCCCGAGGTCGCCTCGCTCAACATGGGGTCCATGAATTTCGGGCTCTACCCGATGCTGAACCGCTATAAGGAGTTCAAGCACGACTGGGAGGAGCCGTATCTCGCAGGCTCCACCTCGCGCATCTTCAAGAACACCTTCGAGGACATCGAATACATCCTGACCACCTGCGCGGGCGGCGGCACGCGGTTTGAGATCGAGTGCTACGACATCGGCCATCTCTACACCCTGCGCCACTTCGCCGATCGCGGGCTGGTCAAGCCGCCCTTCTTCATCCAGTCCGTCTTCGGCATCCTGGGCGGCATCGGCCAGCACCCCGAGGACGTGATCCACATGAAGCGGACGGCCGACCGGCTGTTCGGCGACGACTACCGCTGGTCGGTCCTGGGCGCGGGGCGCGCGCAGATGCAGATCGCGGCGATGGCCGTCGCCATGGGCGGCAACGTGCGGGTGGGACTGGAGGATTCGCTCTGGATCGGTCCCGGCCAACTTGCCCGCAGCAATGCCGAGCAGGTGACCCGCGCCCGCCAGATCATCGAGGGGCTGGGCTTCGAGATCGCTACCCCCGACGAGGCGCGCGCCCTGCTGGCCCTGAAGGGCGGCGACCACGTGGGGTTCTGACGCGGACCACGCCGCCGCCCCGCATCTCGGGCCGTGACGCGGGGCCGGCCTGGCTGCTAGGACTGGCCTGCAATCCCAGCATGAGGATCATACCATGGAACACCGGCGTCTCGGCCAGTCCGGCCTGCGCGTGCCTGCGCTCAGCTTCGGGACCGGCACCTTCGGGGGCGGCAACGATTTCTTCAAGGCGTGGGGCTCGACCGACGCGGCGGGGGCCGCGCGGGTCATCGACATCTGCCTCGACCACGGGGTCAGCATGTTCGACAGCGCGGATGTCTATTCGGCGGGCCTCGCCGAGGAGATCCTCGGCACCGCGATCCGGGGCAAGCGCGAACGGGTGCTGATCTCGACCAAGGTCACATTCCCCATGGGCGACGGGCCGAACGATTACGGATCGTCCCGCCAGCACCTGATTGCCTCGGTCGAGGGGTGCCTGAAGCGCCTCGGGACCGACTGCATCGACCTTCTCCAGCTCCATGGCCAGGACCACAACACCCCGGTCGAGGAGACGCTCGCGACCCTCGACCAGCTCGTGCGCGACGGCAAGCTGCGCTATATCGGTGGCTCGAACTTCTCGGGCTGGCACATGATGAAGTCGCTCGCCGCGTCCGACCGCCATGGCTGGCCGCGCTACGTGGCCCACCAGGCGTACTATTCGCTCCTGAACCGCGATTACGAATGGGAGCTCATGCCCCTCGGCCGCGACCAGGGCATCGGCGCGGTGGTGTGGAGCCCGCTCGGCTGGGGCAAGCTGACTGGCAAGATCCGCCGCGACCAGCCACCCCGGCCCGGGACCCGCGCCCACGCGATCCCCGAGACGGGGCCCCATTACGACCCCGAGCGTCTCTATGCCATCGTCGATGCGCTCGATGCGGTGGCGGCCGAGACGGACAAGACCATCCCCCAGGTGGCGCTGAACTGGCTGCTCGGGCGGCCCACGGTCGCCACCCTGCTGATCGGCGCGCGGGACGAGGCGCAGCTTCTGGAGAACATCGGGGCGGTCGGCTGGTCCCTGACCCCGGCCCAGATCGCGGCGCTGGATGCCGCAAGCGACGTGCCCGCGGCCTATCCCGTCTGGCACCAGCGCGGGTTCCCGATGCTGAACGAGCGGGGACAGGCCGCCTAGAGCGGGGCACCCGCGGCGGCAAGCCAGGCCAGGAGGGCGGGGCGGGCGGACGCGGCGCCGTCCGCCACCGCCCCCTCGATCACGGCGCGGGCCTCCGCCAGGCTGACCGCGCGCAGGAGCCGCTTGACCGGACCGATGGAGGCGGGGCGCATCGAGAGCGTGCGCAGGCCCATGGCGACCAGCGCCAGCGCCTCCACCGGTCGCCCGGCATCCTCGCCGCAGAACGACACCGGGGTCCCGTGGGCGGCGGCGCGGCCGAGGATCAGGCCGATGAACTGGAGAAACCCGGTGTTGAGCGTATCGTAGCGCCGCCGCACCAGCTCGTTCTCGCGGTCGGCGGCAAAGAAGAACTGCTTAAGGTCGTTGCCCCCGATCGACAGGAAATCGGCCATGCGAAAGAATGCATCCGGGGCGAAGGCGAGGCTTGGCGTCTCGAGCATCGCGCCGATGGCGAGGCTGTCGGGCACCGTGCGGCCAAGCTGGCGCTCGCGCTCCACCTCGCGCAGCACCATGGCGCGGGCGGCGATGAATTCCTCGAACGCCGCGACAAACGGGAACATGATGCTGATGGGCCGCCCGTCTGCCCCGCGCAGCAGCGCCTGGATTTGCATCCGAAGCACGCCCGGGCGGTCGAGCCCGACCCGGATCGCCCGCCATCCGAGTGCCGGGTTCGGCTCCTGCGGGCGCTTCATGTAGGGCAGGACCTTGTCCGATCCGATGTCGAGCGTACGGAACACGACCGGACGGCCCTTCGCCGCCTCGAGCACGCGGGCATAGAACCGCGCCTGGTCGGACCGCCGCGGCACCTGGCTGCGGACCAGGAACTGAAGCTCGGTGCGGTAGAGCCCGACCCCTTCGGCGCCCGAGCGCACGAGGCTCGGCAGGTCGGCCATCAGACCTGCGTTCATCATCAGGCCGATGCGCACGCCGTCCGTGGTCTCGGCCGGCAGGTCGCGCAGGGTGACGTAGGTCTCCTGCGCCTGTTCCTTCATGGCGAGTTTTTCGCGGAACGCCTTGGCCACCGACTCCTCCGGGCGCAGGTGGACATGGCCCTGGTCGCCATCGACCAGGATCCGGTCGCCGCTCAGCGCCTCGCGCGTGATGCGTGCGGCCTGGATCACGAGCGGGATGGCGAGCGCGCGCGCGACCACGGCGGCATGGCTGCCCACCGAGCCTTCCTCGAGCACCACGCCGCGCAGGCTGCGGCCGTAGTCCAGCAGATCGCCGGGCCCGATATTGCGCGCGACCAGGATCGCGTCGGGCGGCAGGATCCGCGCGCCGCCATCGGGTTCGCAGAGATGGCGCAGCAGCCGGTTGGCGAGGTCGTCGAGATCGTGCAGCCGCTCGCGCAGATAGGGATCCGCGATCCGCTCCATGCGCACGCGCGTCGCGGACTGTTCCTTTTCCACCGCCACGATGGCGGACAGGCCGAGGTCGATATTCGCCTCCATCCGCCGCAGCCACCCCTTGTCATGGGCAAAGAGCCGGTAGGCCTCGAGCACGTCGCGATGCTCGCCCGAGGGGGCCAGCAGGTCGTTGTCGAGCATCCGGTCCACCTCGTGGCGCAGCGCGCCGAGCGCGCGGTGGAGCCGCCCGCGCTCGACCTCGGGATCCTCGGCGACCGGGGCCGCGGCGACGATCGAGGGTTCGTGCAGGACCACCGTCCCCTCGGCCACCCCCTCCTGCCCGCTGACACCGCGGACAAAGAACGGCCGGCGGTGAATGCCCGCAAGCTCCATCGCCCCGGGGCCGAGGAACGCACCGAGCTCCGTCATCTCGGCCAGCACCATCGCCACGACCTCGAGCCCGTGCACTTCGTCCTCGGAAAACTCGCGCGGGATGCGGGTCTGCACGACGAGCACCCCCAGCACCTCGCCCAGGCGCTGGATCGGCACACCGAGAAACGAGGAATAGATTTCCTCGCCCGTTTCCTTGAGATAGCGGAACCCGCGCTCGCGCGGGGCGTCGGCGGTGTTGACGGGCGCGGCCTGCTCGGCGATGCGCCCGACCAGGCCCTGGCCGATCTTGAGCCGGCTCAGATGGACCGATTCCGGGCGCAGCCCCTCGGTCGCGCAGAGCTCCAGCGTCGCCTCGTCACGCTTGAGATACACCGAGCACACCTCGGCGACCATCGACGAGGCGATGAGCCGGGTGATCCGGTCCAGCCGTTCCTGCCCTGTCCCCGGTTCTGCCAGAACCTGGGCGAGGCGCTTGAGGAGGATGCGTGATTCCACGCCCTGGCGTTCTGCCATCGTCTTCCCCCCGGGGCGGCGCGCGGGGTGCGGCCGCCCGATCCGACGCCCGATCGGCCGGTGTGTCAGCCCGCCGTGTCGAGCCCGAATGCATCATGCAGGGCCTGCACGGCGAGTTCCATGTATTTGCGGTCAACCAGGACGCTCACCTTGATCTCGGAGGTGGTGATGACCTTGATATTGATGCCCTCGGCCGCGAGTGCGGCGAACATCTTCTGCGCCACGCCCGAATGGGACCGCATCCCGATGCCCACGACAGACACCTTCGCGACCTCGGTATCGACCACGGTCGTGCGTGCGCCGAAGCTGCCCGCGGCCTGGGCCGCCTCCAGCGCATGGCGCGCGCGCGGCACGTCATCGACGGGGCAGGAAAAGGTCATGTCGGTCAGCCCCTCCTCCGAGATGTTCTGCACGATCATGTCCACGTTGATCCCGGCCTCGGCCAGGGGGCCGAAGATCGCGGCGGCGACCCCGGGGCGGTCGGCGATGCCGATCAGGGTAATCTTCGCCTCGTCGCGCTGATAGGCGACCCCGCTGACGACCCGGCTTTCCATCAGTTCCTCCTCGTCGCAGACCAGCGTGCCGGGCTCGTCCGAGAAGGACGAGCGCACCGCGAGCCGGACCTTGTAGCGCATGGCAAGCTCGACCGACCGGGTCTGGAGGACCTTCGCGCCGAGCGACGCCAGCTCCAGCATTTCCTCGTAGGCGATGCGATCGAGCTTGCGGGCCTTCTTGGTGATGCGGGGATCGGTGGTATAGACCCCGTCCACGTCGGTGTAGATGTCGCATCGTTCCGCCCCCAGGGCTGCGGCAAGGGCGACGGCGGAGGTGTCGGACCCACCCCGCCCCAGGGTGGTGATCCGCCCCTCCGGACTGATCCCCTGGAAGCCTGCGATGACCGCGTGCAGCCCCTCGCCGAATTTCTGGTCGAGCAGGGTCGTGTCGATCTCCTCGATCCGCGCGGCGCCATGGGCCGAACTCGTGCGCAGCGGCACCTGCCAGCCCTGCCAGGACCGCGCGGGGACGCCGATCTCCTGGAGCGTCAGGGCCATCAGCCCCGCGGTCACGTTCTCGCCCGCCGCCACCACGGCATCGTATTCACGGGCGTCGTAGAACCCGGGATGGTTCGCCTGGGGCGGGGCGGCGGCGTCGCGCACCCAGCCCACGAGCTTGTTGGTCTCGCCCGCCATCGCCGACACCACGACGGCGACGTCGAAGCCGCGCTCGACCTCGCGCTTGACCTTGCCGGCGGCGTTGCGGATCCGGGCGAGGTCGGCGACCGACGTGCCGCCGAATTTCATCACAAGTCGGGCCATGGGGCGGGACGTCCTTCAGGGGCAGGCCGGGGTGGGTCGGGGTCACCGGGCACCGCGCGCCCCTCTTAGGGCCTGGGCCGGACAGTCGCAAGCCGCAGGCCCGTGCCCGCCGCTGCGATTGCCGCGCCCGTCAGTTGGCCCTGCGCCAGCCCGGGGGCACGGGGGATACGGGGATGTCGTCCTCGACCAGTGCCCGCGCCTCGCCCAGGCTTGCGGCGCCCACGATGGGGCGGTCGGGCGAGCGGCCCTCGTGGATCGCCCGCGCCTCGCGCGCGAAATTCTCGCCCACGTCCTCGGCGGCGGCAACCCGGGCCTTTAGCGCCGCGATGCGGGCCGCGACCTCGGGGGCAGGACCCGCGTGCTCGGGGGCGGCGATGCGCGGGGCCATCACGGCCTTTGCGATCCGGTCGCCGCCGCAGACGGCACAGCTGAGGCGGCCGAGGCCGTCGAGCCGGTCATACGCCTCGGAGGACTGGAACCAGCTGTCGAACGTGTGGCCTTGGTCGCAACGCAACGTGTAGCGGATCATCGGGGGGGCACTCCGGCTCTCTGCACCGCTAGATATATGGCAGTCAGATGAATGCAATGCTGCTTCTCGTCGGGGTCCGGCCCGTGTTATCCACAGGGCTTCCCGCAACCGGACGCACCCCCATGCCGCTGCGCTTCTGGCATTTTGCGCTGATCGTCGTGGCCCTGTCCGCGACCGGCGCGCTGCTGGCGCTCGACGACGTGCCCGCGCCCCTGGTCGCGGCGATCCTCGGCGCGCTCGGCATCGTCATCGCGCTCGGCCTGATCGCGTTCGTCCACCAGCCCGAGGCGGAGGGATCGCGCCCGTCACCCGTGATAGCGCCCGAGCCCGCGCCCCTGAGCGGCCGGGGGCGCGAGCTGCTCGAGCTGCTTCCCACGCCGATCTTTCTGATCGAGCCGGGCGGGCGGATCGGCTACGCGAACCGCAAGGCGCACGAGATGTTTCCGCGCCTGACCCAGAGCCAGCATTTCGCCAATCTGTTGCGCGCACCCGCGTTCGTCGAGGCGGTCGCCCGCGGGTTCGCGACGCGCGAGGTTCAGGTTGCGGACTTCACCCTCTTTCGCGGTCAGGAACGCTACTACACCGCCCATGTATGCCCGGTGCGTCCCGCGGCGGACGATCTCCAGGCCGGGGCGATGCTCGTGCTCGTCCAGGACCATACCCAGGACCGCCGGATCGAGCAGCTGCGCACCGATTTCATCGCGAACGCGAGCCACGAGCTGAACACGCCGCTCGCCTCGATCATCGGCTATATCGAGACGCTCCAGGGCCCCGCCCGCGACGACCCCCCCGCCCAGGCGCGGTTCCTGACCATCATGGCCCGCCAGGCCCAGCGGATGAAGCGGCTGGTGGAGGATCTGCTGTCGCTCAGCCAGATCGAGATGAGCGAGCATGTGGCCCCCCAGGAGCTCTGCCGTTTCTACGACATCGCACGCGAGGCGGCCGCCTCGCTCGCGCCGCTGGCAAAAAAGCGGGGGGCGGAGCTGCGGGTCTGCCTGCCCGACAGCATCCCCCAGGGTGGCGACGCGGTGCGCGGCGACCGCGACCAGCTAATCCAGGTCGTCGTCAACCTGCTCGACAATGCCATGAAATACGCCCCCGACGGGCCGGTCGAGCTGGTGTCCGCCCCGCCCGACACCCGCCATCCCGGCATGATCGGCGTCACCGTCGCCGATCGCGGGCGGGGCATCCAGCGCGAACATATCCCCCGGCTGACCGAGCGGTTCTACCGCGTTTCGGTCCAGGCGAGCCGCGAACAGGGCGGGACCGGGCTCGGCCTTGCCATCGTCAAGCACGTGGTCAACCGCCACCAGGGCGAGCTGAAGGTCGAAAGCGAGATCGATCGGGGAAGTCGATTCACCATCTGGCTGCCCCAGGTCGCGGCCGCTCCGGCCGAAAGCGGCGATCAGGTCGCAAGTGACGAGAAAGCCAAAGCCGATCAATCCGTTGAACTGTCATAATACCGTCGCTCGATCGCAATACTTGTGTCGCGACGCGCCTCTAGCGTTGAGCGAGTGCCGGGCCATCCGGGTCAGGCGCCATGAGAGCTCCTCAATCGGATACGGAGACATCCAGTGAAAACCAGCCATATCATCGCGCTCGCCGCTGCTGCGACCCTCGCCGGCGGCGCTGCCAGCGCCCGCGACCAGATCCGCATCGTCGGCTCCTCGACCGTGTTCCCCTTCTCGACCGCCGTGGCCGAGCAGTTCGGCCAGAAGACCGACTTCAAGACGCCAGTCGTCGAATCGACCGGGACGGGCGGGGGCATCAAGCTCTTCTGCTCGGGCGTCGGCGCCGAGACGCCCGACATTGCCAACGCGTCGCGCCGCATGAAGGCGAGCGAGTTTGCTGACTGCCAGAACGCCGGCGTGACCGACATCGTCGAATCCATCGTCGGCTATGACGGGATCGTCATCGCCAACTCGAAATCCGGCCCGACCTTCAACCTGACCCTGGGCCAGGTGTGGACGGCGCTGGCGCAGAACGGGCCGAAGCCCGCAATGTGGAACGAGGTCGATCCGTCGCTGCCCGCGATCAAGATCGAGGTGCTCGGTCCCCCGCCCTCCTCGGGCACCCGTGATGCGTTCGAAGAACTCGCCATGGGCGTCGGCTGCAAGATGGCGAGCGGCCCGGATTGCGGCGAGGCTGGCCTCGAGATCCGCGAAGATGGCGCCTATATCGAGTCGGGCGAGAACGACAACCTGATCGTCTCGAAGCTCGAAGCCAACCCCAACGCGCTCGGCGTGTTCGGCTATTCGTTCCTCGAGCAGAACGCCGACAAGATGAAGGGTGCGGCAGTCGACGGTATTGCCCCGACCTTTGAAAACATCGCCGACGGCAAGTACGAAGTGTCGCGCTCGCTTTACTTCTACATCAAGAAGGCCCATGCCGACGTGATCCCCGGGCTGATGGAATACGTCGCCGAGTTCGTCTCGGACGAAGCGGCGGGTGGTGACGGCTACCTCGCCGAGAAGGGCCTGATCCCGCTGCCCGAGGACATGCATGCGAAGAATTCGCAGGCGGTGCTCGAACTCAAGGCGCTCGACGCGTCCGTCCTGAAGTAAGCGCATGCCCCGGGGGGCGGGCAACCGTCCCCCGACCTGCTGCCCGGCACGCGCGGCGCGCCCGGGTTTGGATTCGCGCGGGGCCCGGCCGGGGCTGGGGCGGCCCGCAGATGAGTGACACCATGCC
>JANNOT010000216.1:0-2974 GCA_031399375.1 Paraoceanicella sp. | reverse complement strand
GCAGGCGGATGAAGGCCGCGCATTCGGCCTCGATCTGGCTTTCCATGCAGAAGATATGGTCATCGTCCTGGGTGAAGCCGCGTACGCGCATCAGCCCGTGCATCGACCCCGAGGATTCGTAGCGGTGGCAGGCGCCGAATTCGGCGAGACGCAGTGGCAGGTCGCGGTAGCTCTTGAGCCCCTGGTTGAACACCTGCACATGGCAGGGGCAGTTCATCGGCTTCAGCGCATTCACCCGCTTCTCGTTAGCATGTTCCTCGTCGATCTCGGTGATGAACATGTTCTCGCGGTAATTCTCCCAGTGGCCCGATGCCTCCCAGAGCTTGCGGTCCACCACCTGGGGCGTGCGGATCTCGCGGTAGCCGGCCGCGCCCAGTCTGCGGCGCATGTAATCCTCGAGTACGCGGTAGAGCGTCCAGCCATTGGGGTGCCAGAACACCATGCCCGGCGCCTCGTCCTGGAGGTGGAAAAGCTCCATCTCGCGCCCGAGCTTGCGGTGGTCGCGCTTGGCGGCCTCCTCAAGCTGCTTGAGATGGGCCTCGAGCTCTGCCCGGGTGCGGAACGCGATGCCGCGGATGCGCTGGAGCTGCCTGTTCCCCGCCTTGTCGCCCCAGTAGCTGCCCGACACGGTGGTCAGGCGGAATGCGTCGGGGGGCACCTGGCCCGTATGGACGAGGTGGGGGCCGCGGCAGAGGTCCTGCCAGTCCCCGTGCCAATACATGCGGATTTCTTCGCCCGCCGGAATCCGGCCGACCAGCTCGACCTTGAAGGGTTCGCCGCGCTCCTCGTAGAACGCGATTGCGGCGTCGCGGTCCCAGACCTCGGTGCGCACGGGGTCGCGCGCGGCGATGATCTGGCGCATCCGCGTCTCGATCACCCCCAGATCCTCGGGGGTGAAGGGCGCGTCGCGGTCGAAATCGTAGAACCAGCCGGTCTCGGTGACGGGGCCGATGGTCACGCGGGTCTCGGGCCAGATCTCCTGCACCGCGCGCGCCATGATGTGGGCGAGGTCGTGGCGGAACAGCTCGAGCGCCACCGCCTCGTCGCGGGCGGTGTGGATCGCAAGGCGCGCGTCGCGAACCAGCGGGCGGGACAGGTCGGTCAGCATGCCATCGACCGACATCGCAAGGGCGGCCTTGGCGAGCGAGGGCGAGATGTCCGCGGCAACCTGGGCCCCCGTCGTTCCGGCGGGGTAGCTGCGCTGCGCCCCGTCGGGCAGGGTCACGGTGATGGTCATCGCAGCTCCTTGTCCATTCGGCGCCTACGGAACGCCCGGTCAGATGAAGGTAGGGTTAACTGAAACGCCCATGCGCCGGTGTCAAGCGGCGCCTGGCCGCCGGGTCACCAGCACGATCCCTGCGCCCACCAGCCCGAGTGCGAGCGCCACGCGCAGGCTAAGCGGCTCGTTCAGCATCAGCCAGCCGAAGCCCACGCCGAAGAGCGGCGACAGAAACCCGAACGCCGCCATGTCGGACGCGGGATAGACCGACAGCACCCAGAACCAGACGAGATAGCCCACCACGGCGACGAGGATCACCTGGGCGGCAAAGATCGCGCCGATCATGGGCGTGAACGCGCGGACCGGGTCGCCGAGCGCATAGGCGAGCGGGATCAGGATGGCGGCCGACAGCCCGAGCTGCCAAAGAAGCGCCACCTCGTTGGCCTCGCGCGACAGCGCCGAACAGCGCACGGTCAGCGCCAGGCCTGCCCAGAGCATCGCCGCGACCAGGCACATCAGGTCGCCGACCAGCGCCCGGGCGGAGGACACCGCCCCGGCCCCCGACAGCGCGACCGCCACCCCCGCGACCGCGAGGGCCAGCCCCGACAGGCGCACGGGCGTCAGCCGCTCGCCCGGGATCAGGACATGGGCACCGAGCGCCACCCAGACCGGCATGGTGTAGAAGAGGATCGAGGCATGGGCGACGCTGGTGAAGGCGATGCCCTGGAAGAGCAGGATGAATTCGGCCGAAAAGATCAGCCCGCACGCGATCCCGGGCAGGATGGTGTGGGGCGCGAGGCTGAGCCGCTTGCCCGTGACCCGCGCATAGGCCCAGACCGGCAGCACCGCGCAGGCCGAGCGCAGCCCGGCCTGCATGACCGGCGACATCCCCTCGTTCACCAGCTTGACCATCACCTGGTTCAGGCCGAGCACCGCGGCCACCCCGATCAGGAGCGCCGCCCCCAGGGCGTCGATGCGGTGTCGGCGCGGCATCGCGGGCTCCATCGCGGCGCGGGGTCGCGGCCCGCAACGCCGTCCTACCGCAATGCGGCGCGTGGGGACATGCAGCCCTTGCAAATCCGCTATGCGACGGTAAGGTCCGCCGATCACCGACCGCGCCGTGACCCAAGCGCGCGGCACACCAGGGAGATCACCATGGATCGTCGTAAGTTCCTGAGCGCGGCCGGGATTGCCGCGACCGGCACCGCGGTCGGCACGGCGCTCGCCGCGCCTGCGATCGCCCAGTCGTCGCCCGAGATCAAGTGGCGCATGACCTCGAGCTTCCCCAAGGCGCTCGACACCATCTATGGCGGCGGCGAGACGGTGGCGCGCTACGTCGCCGAGGCGACCGACAACCGGTTCCAGATCCAGATGTTCGCGGCGGGCGAGATTGTCCCCGGCCTCGAGGCGGCGAACGCCGTCACAGCCGGCACGGTCGAGGCGTGCCACACCTGCTCGTACTATTTCTGGGGCCAGGACCCGACCTTCGCCTTCGGCACCGCGGTCCCGTTCGGGTTGAACGCCCGCCAGCAGAACGCCTGGATGTACTATGGCGGCGGGATCGAGCTGATGAACGAGTTCTATGCGACCAAGAACCTCGTGGGTTTCCCGGCGGGCAACACCGGCGCCCAGATGGGTGGCTGGTTTCGCAAGGAGATCAAGTCGCTCGAGGACATGAAGGACGTGAAGATGCGCATCGCGGGCTTCGCGGGCCGCGTCATCTCGAATATCGGCGTGATCCCCCAGCAGATCGCG
>JANNOT010000207.1:0-1808 GCA_031399375.1 Paraoceanicella sp. | reverse complement strand
AGGGCGTAGAACTTGCCCGGGTGCAGGCGGGACGGCACGAGGAAGTCGCGTGCGCCCTCGGGGGACGAGGCGGTCAGGATCGGGGTCTGGAACTCGGTGAAGCCCTGGGCGCGCATGCGGTCGCGCAGGAACGCGATCACGTTGGCCCGCAGCATGATGTTCTGGTGCAGCTTGTCGCGGCGCAGGTCGAGGAAGCGGTACTTCAGCCGCGTCTCCTCGGGATAGTCCACGTCGCCGAAGACGGGCATGGGCAGGTCCTCGGCAGCCCCCAGCACCTCGATGTCGCGGATGAACACCTCGATCTCGCCCGTGGGGATCTTGGCGTTCACCATCGCAGGCTCGCGTGCCTTCACCACCCCGTCGATGCGGATGACCCATTCGGCGCGCACCGCCTCGACGCCCTTGAAGGCCGGGCTGTCGGGGTCGCAGAGGACTTGCGTGATCCCGTAATGGTCGCGCAGGTCGATGAAGAGGATCCCGCCATGGTCGCGCACCCGGTGCACCCAGCCCGACAGGCGGACGGTGGCACCCACGTCGGCCCGGGTCAGGGCGGCGCAGGTATGGGTGCGGTAGGCGTGCATGGCGGCTCTCCCCTCGCGCTGGCGGGTCGCACCAAGAGCGCGCGGGGGGGCCGGTGTCAAGGCGCGCGGGGATCAGCCGAAGCGGTAGGCATCCATGTGCAGCGCACCGTATTCGTGGCTCGCGTGGATGCGCCGGCCCGGGTCGCCGGCGGCAGCCCCGAGGGCGACATGGAGGGGGACGAGATGCTCCTCGCTCGGGTGGGCGCGAGCGCCATGGGGTGCGCGGACACGGTACTCGACGAGCGCGTCCACGTCGTTTGCCACCACCCGGTCGGCCATCCAGTCGGCGAAGGCGACCGCCCAGGGCTCTGCGGGGCGGTCAAGATCGAGCCCGCCTGCGAAGAGCTCGCCGAGGTTGTGGGTCAGCGAACCCGAGCCGAGGATCAGGACCCCTGCGTCGCGCAACCCCACGAGCGCTGCCCCCAACCGGTGATGCGCCGCCGCCCCCTGCCCCGCGAGGATCGAAAGCTGGAGCACGGGGATCCGCGCGTCCGGGTCGATCAGCTTCATCGGGATCCAGGCGCCATGGTCGAGCCCGCGCGGCTCCATCGCCACGGCCAACCCCGCCGCGGCCAGGGCAGCCGCCACCTCTGCCGCAACCGCAGGCGCGCCGGGCGCGGGGTGGATCATGGCGTAGAGCGGGGCCGGAAAGCCGCGGAAATCGTGGATCGTCTCGGGCGCCGCCGCGTCGGACACCGTGGGGTCCGCCGTTTCCCAATGGGCCGAGACGACGAGCACCGCGCGGGGCGCGCCGAGGTCGAGACCGGCGAGGAACGCGCGGGCGGGCGTGTCGCCCAGAATGAGCACGGGCGCCCCGTGCGAGACGAAGAGAACGGGCTGGCGCATGGGTGCCTCCTCAGCTACCGATGCCCCGCGATATGCGCCAGATTGACGCGCGAACCTAGCGCGGACCGGCGGACACAGCGTTTCCGCTTCGGCGCCGGGGCGCCGGTGCGGTAGTCTGATGCGCCATCCCTGCGAGGATCCTATGACCGACGCCCGCACCGCCTTGCGCCATGCGCTCCATGCCGACGAGGCCGCGACGGTCGCAGCACTGGTCGACGGCGCGGGCCTGGACGCGGCGGCGCGGACCGCGATCTCGGCCCATGCGGCGCAGCTCGTCACCCGGACCCGGGCGGCGGGGCGGACGGGGATGATGGAGCTTTTCCTGGCTGAGTACGGGCTGTCGACCCGCGAGGGCGTGGCGCTGATGTGCCTGGCCGAGGC
>JANNOT010000202.1:0-6789 GCA_031399375.1 Paraoceanicella sp. | reverse complement strand
GCGCCCGAACGGTTGACCCATGCCGCGCTGGCCGCGCGGCGCTGGCCGCCGGGCATCCGCCGGATCGACGGGGACACCGATCCCGACGCGGTCGCGCGGATCGCCCTCTCCCGTCTCGGGACGCCCCAGCCCCGGCCGGCGCCGCTCTACCTGCGCGACGCGGACGCGGCCCCGATGCGCGAGCCGGTGCCCGCGATCCTGCCGTGACGGTCGACGAGATGGCGGCGCTGCACGCGAGGTGCTTCACGCGCGCCCCGCGCCCCTGGTCTGCGGCAGAGATCGCCGGTCTGCTGGCCACCGGCGCCTTCGCGACGGTGTGCCCGGACGGATTCGCCCTGGGCCGGGTGGCCGGACCCGAGGCAGAGCTCCTGACGCTCGCGGTCGCACCCGATGCCCGGCGCCGGGGCTGTGGTACCAGCCTTCTGGCGGCGTTCGAGGCCGCGGCGCGGGCGCGGGGGGCCGACGACGTGTTCATCGAGGTGGCGGTCGACAATGCCCCCGCGCGCGCGCTTTATGCCGCGCAGGGCTACGCCCAGGCCGGTCTGCGCCGGGCGTACCACGGGGAAACCGATGCGCTGGTGCTGAGGCGCGACCTCAGAACCCCAGGCCCTCGTACTTCTTCTTGAACTTCGTCACGCGCCCGCCGGTATCCATCAGCTTGGTCCCGCCGCCGGTCCAGGCCGGGTGCACCGTCGGGTCGATGTCGAGCGCGAGCGTGTCGCCCGCCTTGCCATAGGTCGAGCGCATCTTGATCATCGTGCCGTCGGTCATGCGCACGTCGATCATGTGGTATTCGGGGTGGATGTTCTTCTTCACGGGTCCGGTCCTTCTCGTGCGGGACTGAAGCGGGGGGCGGACAGGCCCATGCGACCCCCGAAACCCCCGTCGCCCCGCGGAAAATGGCTCACTAGCGCGAACCGCCCCGGTGCGGCAAGGTGATTCTGGCGCGCGCCGTGCAACCGACCCGTCCGGATGTGACGCGGGGGATACACCCATGGCCGATCTCGGCGAAACCCTGGCGCTGCTCGACCCGCTGATCGCGTTTCCGACCGTGTCGGCGGCAAGCAATCTCGATCTGATCGCCTTTGCCCGCACGCACCTGGACCGGATCGGCGCCCGGGTCGAGATCCACCCCGATCCCACCGGGCAGAAGGCCAATCTCTGGGCGACCCTCGGTCCCGAAGGCGACGGGGGGATCGTGCTGTCGGCCCATACCGACGTGGTGCCGGTGACCGGGCAGACCTGGGTCTCGGACCCGTTCCGGCTCACCCGGCGGGGCAGCCGCCTCTACGGCCGCGGCACCTGTGACATGAAGGGGTTCCTCGCAGCCGCGCTTTCGGCCATGGCGGGCTATGCGGGCCTGCCGCTGACCCGCCCCGTCCACCTCGCCCTGACCCATGACGAGGAGACGGGCTGCGACGGGGCGAAGGCGCTGACGGCGGCCATCGCCGCCCGCGGGCTTGCCCCCGCCATCGCCATCATCGGCGAGCCGACGCTGATGGGCCTGATCGAGGCGCACAAGGGCGGGGGCATGTACCGCATCACCGTGACGGGCACGGACGGCCATTCCTCGCAGCCCGACCGCGGGGTGAACGCGATCCACGTGGCGACGCGCCTGGT
This sequence comes from Paraoceanicella sp., assembly GCA_031399375.1. Lineage (GTDB taxonomy): Bacteria > Pseudomonadota > Alphaproteobacteria > Rhodobacterales > Rhodobacteraceae > Paroceanicella. The sequence continues at coordinate 5,169 of JANNOT010000202.1, read as the reverse complement.
CGCGCGCCTGCTGGAGATCGGCGACGCCCTGCGCGCCGATGCCCCCGAGGGCAGCCGCTTCGACCCGCCCTGGACCACGCTTCAGGTCGGGATGATCGAGGGCGGGATCGCATTCAACGTGATCCCCGAACGGTGCACGGTCACCTGGGATCTGCGCCCGGTCCGCGCGGTCGACACTGCCCGGGTGCTGGGCGAGATCGAAACCTTCGCCCGCACGGTGCTCGAACCCCAGATGCGCGCCGTGGCGCCCGCGGCCCGAATCGTCGTCGAGACGCTGGGGTCGATCGAGCCCTTCGAGGCGCGGCCCGGCAACCGCGCCGTGGCGCTGCTGGCCGAACTGACCGGCGCGAATGGCACCGATGTCGTGTCCTATGGCACCGAGGCGGGCATCTTCCAGTCGACCCTCGGGCTCGATGCCGTGGTCTGCGGCCCGGGCTCGATCGGCGAGGCGCACCGCCCCGACGAATTCGTCGAGGAGGCGGAGCTCGCCCGCTGCTGCGCCCTCCTGACGCGGCTCGGCCAACACCTGACCTGATACCGCGCCCCTGAGGTTCGCACCCAGGCCCCGGCGCAGGCGCCTCGCGAAGCAGCCTGCCGCTCAAACGCCTCTCGGCATCTGGTGCCCTGGTCGCCACGCCCCCGCCGGTGCAGCACCGGGGGTGGCCCCGTTGACACGCCCCGCGCGCTCCCGCAACTGTCGCGGCGCAGGGGGAGAGTGCGCATGGCGGGGTTGAGCTTCGAGGATCTGGCGGCCGATGTCGCGGCGGGCCGGATCGACACGGTCGTCGCCGCCCAGGTGGACATGCAGGGCCGCCTGATGGGCAAGCGCTTCCACGCCCCGTTTTTCGTCGAAACGGCGTGGGAAGAGACCCATGGCTGCAACTACCTGCTTGCCATCGATCTGGAGATGGAGCCGGTCCCGGGCTATGCGACGGCGAGCTGGGACCGCGGGTTCGGCGATTACGTCCTGAAGCCCGACCTCTCGACCCTCTGCCGGCTGCCCTGGTTGCCGGGGACGGCGTTCGTGCTCTGCGACACGCTGGGTCCCGACCACGCCCCCGTGGCGGTGGCGCCGCGGACCATCCTGCGCGGACAGGTCGCGCGGCTCGGTTCCCACGGCCTCAGCGCGATGACCGCGTCCGAGCTCGAATTCTTCGCCTTCCGCGACAGTTTCGAGGGCGCGCAGCGTGCGGGCTACCGTGGGCTCAGCCCGCTCAGTGTCTACAACGAGGATTACCACATCTTCCAGACGACCAAGGAAGAGGGGTTGATGCGCGCGATCCGCACCGGGCTTGCCGGTGCCGGGATCCCGGTGGAGAGCACGAAGGGCGAGGCATCGGCGGGCCAGGCCGAGGTCAACATGCGCTATGCCGATGCCCTGACCATGGCGGACCGCCACGTCCTGGCCAAGAACGCGGTCAAGGAGATTGCGTTCGGCACCGGGCACGCCGTCACGTTCCTCGCGAAATGGGACATGAAGTCGGCGGGAAGCTCCTGCCACATCCACCAGTCGCTCGCACGGATGGATGGCAGTGCCGCGTTCCACGATCCCGCGGGGCCGCTGGGGATGTCGGAGCTGATGCAGGCCTATCTTGCGGGCGTCCTGCACCACGCCCCCGCGCTGACCCTGCTCTTCGCTCCTTATGTCAACAGCTACAAGCGCTTCGTCGCGGGCACCTTCGCGCCGACGCGCATCGTGTGGTCCGAGGACAATCGCACCGCGGGCTTCCGCCTGGTCGGCGCGGGGACGCGGGGCGTGCGGTTCGAATGCCGGATCGGGGGGGCCGACCTGAACCCCTACCTCGCCTATGCGGGCCTGATCGCGGCGGGGCTCGACGGGATCGACCGGGGCCTGCCGCTGCCCCCGGCATTCTCCGGCGATGCCTACGCCACCGCATCATTGCCCGAGATCCCCAAGACCATCCGCGCCGCGACCGATGCCTTTGCCGCCTCAGCCATGCTGCGTGCCGCGTTCGGCGATGCGGTCGTGGACCATTACGCCCATGGCGCGCGGTGGGAGCAGGCGGAATATGACCGCGTCGTCACCGACTGGGACATCGCCCGCGGGTTCGAGCGCGCCTGATCCCGATCCCCGCAAGGAGCCCCCATGACCGCGCCCCGCGCCACCTGGTCCTATCCCACCGCCATCCGCTTCGGTGCGGGCCGCATCGCGGAACTGCCCGAGGCGTGCCGCGCCGCGGGCATCGCCCGGCCCCTGGTCGTGACGGACCGCGGGCTCGCCGCCCTGCCGATCACGGCAACGGCGCTCTGCATCCTCGCCGCGGCCGGGGTCCCGCACGCGCTCTTCTGCGACGTGCAGCCGAACCCGACCGAGGCGAACCTCGCCGCCGGAATCGTGGCCTACCGGGCCGGGGGGCATGACGGGGTGATCGCCTTCGGCGGGGGCTCGGCGCTCGATCTGGGCAAGCTCGTGGCGTTCATGGCCGGGCAGACCCGCCCGGTCTGGGATTTCGAGGACGTGGGCGACTGGTGGACCCGGGCCGATGCCGCGGCCGTCGCCCCCAATGTCTGCGTGCCGACGACGGCAGGCACGGGGTCGGAGGTGGGTCGGGCGGGCGTCCTGACCAATTCCGCCACCCATGTGAAGAAGATCATCTTCCATCCCCGCATTCTCCCCGCGGTCACCATCTGCGACCCCGAGCTGACCGTGGGGATGCCCGCCGCGATCACCGCGGGCACCGGCATGGACGCATTCGCCCATTGCCTGGAGGCTTTCTCGTCGCCCGCCTATCATCCCATGTCCCAGGGTATCGCGCTGGAGGGGATGCGGCTGGTAAAGGAGCACCTCGCCCGCGCGTTCCGTGACGGCACGGATCGGGAGGCGCGGGCCGCAATGATGAGCGCCGCCGCCATGGGGGCGGTGGCGTTCCAGAAGGGGCTCGGGGCGATCCATGCCCTGTCCCATCCGATCGGTGCGCTCTATGACACCCATCACGGCATGACGAACGCCGTCGTCATGCCCGCCGTCCTCACCCTGAACCGCCCGGCGATCGAGGGGCGGATCGCGTCCGCCGCCGCGTATATCGGCATCCCCGGGGGGTTCGACGGGTTCATGGATTTCGTGCTCGGCCTGCGCGCGGCACTTGGCGTCCCGGACCGCTTGTCGGGTCTGGGCGTCGATGGCAGCCGGATCGAGCAGATGACGGCGATGGCGCTCGCCGATCCCACCGCGGGCGGCAACCCGGTCCCCTTGACGCCCCAGAACACCCGCGCGCTGTTCGAGGCGTGCCTCTAGCCGCGCCCGAGCTGGCGTTCGCGCAGCCAGAGATAGAGGCCCGAGGCCACGATCACCGCCGTCCCCGCCACGGTCTGCCCGTCCGGGACCGTTCCGAAGACGACGAAGGATAGCAGGGTGATGTAGACGATCTGCGCATAGACCGTCGGCGCCAGGGTCGATGCCCCCGCAAAGCGGTGGGCGAGCGTCGCGAGCGTATGGCTGATCAGCCCCAGCGCCGCGAGCCCCGCGAGCAGCCCCCAGTGCAGCGCCGAGGGCGGGGGCGCCCAGACCCACAGCGCGATGGGGGCAAGGATCACCGTCGCAAGCCCCGAGGAATAGGTCTGCATCGCCACGTTGGTGTCCACGCCCGCGAGCCTGCGGGTCGATATGAAGTACATCGCCGTCGAGACAAGCGCGCCGAGGCTAAGCAGCATCGCCCAGTGGAACGCGGCGCTCCAGGGCCGGGTGATGATGAGAACCCCGGCGAACCCGACCAGGATCGCGGCCCACCGCCGCAGACCCACCCGTTCGCCGAGGATGGGGATGGAGAGGGCGCAAACCATCAGCGGGGTCGCAAAGAAGATCGCGACCGTCACGGTCAGCGGCAGATACACGAGCGCCCCGAAGTTGAAAAGCGTGGAGCCGAGCAGCGCGAGCGAGCGCAGCACCTCCCACCCCGGTGCCTTCGTGGCGACCATCGCCATCCGCTCGCGCGGCGCAAAGAGCACGATCATCAGCGCGAAATGCCCGGCATAGCGGACGAAGCTGACCTGAAGCGGATCGACCCCGTGGGTCACGAGCCATTTCGCCGCGGTGTCCATGCACGCAAAGAGCAGGAACGTCACAAGCATCAGGACGACCGCCCGGGCAGGGCGGTGTTCCTGCGGGGCGGCCACGCTCATGCCTGGGGCGTGCCGGCGTAAAGCCCCTCGAACCAGTCCACCATCTCGGGCACCAGACGGGTGCCGAACCCCTCGGCCGTGGCGAGCCCGAGTGCGGTCTTGGCCGCCCCGGACATGACCGACGGTGCGCCGAGGGCATCGGCCATCATGGTGTAATAGGTGACGTCCTTGCGCGCGTTGCCGATGGAAAAGGCGAGCCTGCTCGCGTCGCCCTCGAGCGCGCGGGCCGAGACGAACTCCATCATCCCCGATTTCAGCGGCCCCGCCGACATCACCTCGAACAGCTTGGCGCGCGGCAGCCCCGCGCGGTCGGCCATGGCATAGGCCTCGGCCATGGCGCAGGCCGTGGTCATGGCGAAGAAATTGTTGATCAGCTTCAGCGTGTGCCCCGCGCCGAGCGGGCCGACATGAAACACGTTCTCGCCCAGATCGGTGAAGATCGGGTGCGCGCGGGCATAGTCCTCCTGCGCACCCGCGGCCATGATGTTGAGCTTGCCCTCGACCGCATGGGTCGGCGTGCGGCCGAGCGGCGCGTCCATGTAGGACGCCCCCGCCGCCTGCACCTCGGCCGCAAGGGCGAGGGTGGAGGGCGGCAGCGACGTGCCGAAATCGATCACGAGCGCACCGGGGGCAAGTCCCGCGATCACCCCGTCCGGCCCGCGCATCCGGCTTTCGACGGACGCCGAGGTGTCCATGCACAGGCACACGATATCCGAGGCCGCCGCGACCTCGCGCGCCGTGCCAACCTCCACCGCGCCCGCTGCCACGGCCGCATCGACGCGCGGGCGGGCGCGGTTCGCGGTCAGGGTCACGGGATAGCCCTTGGACAAAAGGCGGCCGACCATGGCCGCCCCCATCAGGCCGATGCCGATGAAGCCGATGCGGGGGTGGGTCATGGGTCTGCCTTCCTGCGGGTCACATCGTGGCCCCGATCTGCCACGGCACGAATTCATGATCGCCGAGGCCCTGCGCCTCGGATTTCGACATCTCGCCGGACGCGACGCGCAGGATCATCGCGTAGATCTCGCG
>JANNOT010000175.1:0-2187 GCA_031399375.1 Paraoceanicella sp. | reverse complement strand
AAACCTGGAGGCGGCGCGCACGTTGTCGAATGCCGAGAGCTCGAGAAAGGGGCGCGGCGTCTGGAAGGTGCGGCCCACGCCCAGCCGGCTGATGCGAAAGGCGGGCAGCGCCGTGATGTCGCGGCCGCCCGCGCGGATGCGGCCGCTGGTGGGGCGCGCGAGGCCGCTGATCAGGTTGAACAGTGTGGTCTTGCCGGCCCCGTTCGGGCCGATCAGCGCCACGATCTCCGCCTCGTCCACGCGGAAGGTCACCCCGCTCAGCACCGTCAGCCCGCCGAAGCGCTTGCCGAGGTCCGCACCGTCGAGGACCGGGACGCCCATGCCGCGACGTATCTTACACGGTCGCGCATCGGTGCGAGTCGCGGAGTCCGAGTCCCGCGGCGGCTACCTACACCTCGCGCGGTCGCGTTGTTGATAGCAAGTGAATTGACCGCTGGGGTTTGACACGTGAAATGACCGCTATTGGGTTTGACACATGCATTGACCGCAGCCGGGATGGGGGCTCACGCGGGCACCCGGGCGCGGCGGCGGGATTTCGCGGGGCGCCCCGTGCGGACGCGAGGCCGTAGAGGCCTCAGGCGCGACGCGGACGTGGCCAGCAAGGGGATCGGTCGGGGGGTGGCCACGGGCGCCACTGGTGCCGGCTGCGGTGCGGGAGCGCTGGCGCGGCGCGACTTGACGGGGGGGCTCGGCCGGGCGCGAGGCCGTAGAGGGCTCAGGCGCGACGCGGACGCGGCGGGTGAGGGGGTTGGGAGGGGCACGGCCGGCGAAAAGGGCGGCGGCCCGGGGGCGCCGGCGGGCACGCGCCGGCCAACGGCGTCGTAGTGCCCGAAGCAGCGCCCCCCAAACCAGACACCGTGGCCGCCGTCGAGATGGCGGCGCACGAGCACGTGCAGCTTCTCGCAGGTGCGGCGGCCCGGCTGCTTGTCGATCTGCAGGCGCACGCCCTCGAGCGAGACCGTGTTGTCCGGCGCGACGGTGCGCGTCTCTTCGTGACACAGGATGTGGGTGAGATCCACGGGGCCGAGGGGGACGAAGGCCGAGGCCGGGTCGGCGGGGGCGTGGGTAAAGCGGGCGTCATAGGTGGCGAGGAAGCGCTCGTGCAGGTAGCGATTCGCCGCGGGCACCGTGGTGATGCCGGCGAGGCGGAGCTCATTGACGAGGCGCTCCTGGAAGGTGCGGTTGAGGCGCTCGCTGCGCCCGCGGGCCTCGGGCGAGTAGGCGGGGATGTGCTCGATGCCGAGGCGGGCGAGGGCCCGGCCCACCTGGGTGAGGACGTCCTTGGCGACGGGCTCCCCGGCCTTCGGCGTGTAGAAGGCCCAACTCGCGCGATCGGTGTACAACGCCTGCGGCAGCCCATGGGTCACCAGCACGCTCCAGAGGGCGGCCATGATCGTGGCGGTGGACTCGGCGGCGACGAGCTGCGCATACAGCACGCGCTTGGTGGCGTCATCAATGATCGGGATCAACGTCTGCCGCTCGGTGGGCCGCAGGGCGAGCCAGGCATGCGGGCTGCCGTCGATATGCAGCAGCTCCCCGAAACAGGGGCGCGGCTCGCGGCGGCGCCGGTGGCGGCCCCGCGGGCGGCGCTTGGGGAGCAGGCCGGCGGTCTGCAAGAGCCGTTTGACGAACGTGTAGCCGAGCGTGACCCCATGGTCGCGCTGGGCGAACTCATGAAAGTGGGCCGCATTGAACCCGGTGTACTGCTTCTGGTAGAGGCGCGTGATGCGGGCGACCTCCGCCACGGGGGCGCGGCGGGGCGAGGGCTGGTGCCGCCGGCGATCCCACAGCCCGTCATAGCCGCGCTGCTGGTACCGCAGCCGCCAGCGGCGCAGGGTGCGGGGCCGCCAGCCCAGGATGTCCTCCGCCTCCAACCAGGTGAGTTGTCCACTAATGGCTTGCAGCAACACTTCTTGCACCTTCATCGTTCGCTCCACGACAGCCGAGGCATAGGGCATGACGGACCTCCTGGTCCACCATGCCCAGTACCCCTGCCGTCCGTTGGAGCGGTCAATTCACGTGCTGCTAACCGCGGACATATCATGTGCTACCTACACCGGTTCATTTGCCGCTTGACAGCGGTGGCCTGCGCGCCTAGTGTCCCGCTTACGGCCGGACGGGCGCGGTGGGCGCGCGCGGAGGCTAATGTGTGCTGTGCCTGCGGCTCCAGCGGGGGTGCGGCGTGCG
>JANNOT010000160.1:0-4320 GCA_031399375.1 Paraoceanicella sp. | reverse complement strand
TACATCGATGCCGACGCCTGTCCGGTCAAGGACGAGGCCAAGCGCGTCGCGGGCCGGCACGGGGTTGCGGTCAAGATCGTCTCCAACGGCGGTATCCGCCCCGATCCCGACCCCCGGGTCGAGACGGTGATCGTGGCCGCGGGCCCGGACGCGGCCGATGACTGGATCGCCGAGCGCATCGGTCCGGGGGATGTCTGCGTGACCGGCGACATTCCGCTGGCCGCCCGCTGCCTCGCCGCCGGGGCCGCGGCCATCGGCCATGACGGGCACGTGTTCACCCCCTCCAACATCGGCCAGGCGCTCGCGACGCGGGCCCTGATGGCCGATCTGCGCGCCGCGGACCCGTTCCGCCAGGGCTCTGGCCACAGCTTCGGCCGCGCCGAACGATCGCGCTTTCTCGACACGCTGGAACGCGTTCTGCGTCAAGCGTTTACCATCCGTTAAGGTAAATAGCCCACTGCGCGGGCAATTGCCCGTTACGGCGTCATAATTATGACAGATGGCTTAAGTCATGCGTCCAGCGCATCTCTGGTCCGCGTTCTGCTGCATTGCAGTAGGCTTTGCCAGTGCCATATTGCGTTGCAACAAGCATGACCAAGGAGCAGCCGCTATGTCCACCTACAGCACCGATACCCCCCGCAGCGCCGCCGCCCTTTCGGGCGTCGAGGAGCGCATCGCCCGCCTTGCCGCCGCATACCGCCGCTGGCGGCTCGAGCGGCAGACCCTTGCCGAGCTTTCGGCGCTTCCCGACCGGATGCTGGGCGACCTGGGGTTCCAGCGCCACGAGCTGCCCGGCATTGCCCGGGACGCGGCACAGGGTCATTCGACCAGGGACTGATACTCCCGGTCCATCTCCTGTAACGCGGCCCCCCCGTCGGGTTCGGGCTGCTGGCCCGACACCCGCTGGCGCAGCGCCAGCAGCCGGTCGAGGTCGTTCTTGATCGTGACCCAGATGAAGGGCACGCAGTCGAGCATCACCTTGTCCCGCACGGCAGGATCGACCAGCGTCGCGCGCTGGTCGCGCAGGACCCGGGTGAAATCGATGAACCAGGCCTCGGTCGTGCTGACGACCGCGGCCCCCTCCTCGACCGAACCCACCAGGCGGCGCAGCAATGCCTCCTGCATCACAAAGCTGATCTGGGCGTTCAGCGTCCGCACGAAGCTGAGCGGCAGCTTCGTGTCGCCCCGGGTCTGGTCGTCGAGATGATAGAACACCGCCGCCCGGCAGATCTGGAACTTCTGGAAATTCGCGCGCTCCGCGAAATCCCGGATCGTCTGCGCACCGGCCGGTGCGGCCACCAGGAGCGTCAGGACGACGAGCGCCGCCCTCATGCGAACCGCCCGGCGAGGAATTGAAGCGCCCGGCCGAGCCCGTCCGGCGCGATGCCGTGGCCCGCGCCGCGCGAGACATGCGTCTCGACCGCGACGCCCGCGGCGCGCAGGCCCGCCTCCGCCTCGCCCAGCCGGGCGAAGGGCACGACCGTATCCTGGTCCCCGTGGACCAGCAGCACCGCGGGATGATCCCCCGCGGGCGGCGGCCGCAGGAGGAGGCCCGACATCCCGACGATCCCCGCCAGGACGGGGGTGCGCGAAAGCCCGACATCCAGCGCCATCATGCATCCTTGGGAAAATCCCACCAGCGCGGTGCGACCCGGCGCGATGCCCTCGGTCGCGGGCAGGGCGTCGAGCAGGTCCGACAACGCCGCCCGCGCCGCCGCGATGCCCGCATCGCGCGCGGCCTCGCTCGACCCGTCGATCCACGGGATCGGAAACCATTGGAACCCCGCACCTGCACAGCGCTGGGGCGCATCGGGGGCCAGGAAGCGCGTGCGCGGCAGATGTGGCCCGAGCGCGTCGCCGAGCCCGATCAGGTCCGCCCCGTTCGCGCCGTAGCCGTGCAGAAACACGACGAGGCTGTCGGCCACCCCCGCCCCTGCCTCTGCCTCGCGCCGCGGCCCTGTCAGTCCCATGTCAGCGCACCCCGTCCCGCTTCTTGGCGATCATGTAGTAGGCCCAAAGCTGGCGGGCGGCAACCGCGCGCCAGGGCGACCAGGCCTCGGCCATGCCGCGCAGGGCAGCCTCTCCCGGGCGTGCGGGCAGGTCGAAGAGAACCCGCGCCGCCTCCTGCATCGCCAGATCGCCCGCCGCGAAGACATCGGCGCGCCCCAGGCTGAACATGGCGTAGATCTCCGCCGACCAGCGCCCGATACCCTTCAGCGCCACCAGCGCCGCGACCACGTCGGCGTCCGGCAACGCCTCGAGGGCGGCGAAGTCGAGCTCGGCCTCGGCCAGTCCGCGGGCATAGGAGATCTTCTGGCGCGACAGGCCGCAGGCGCGCAGGCCGTCTTCGCCAAGCGCCCGCACCCCCTCCGGGCTGACGCCGCCTGCCGCCTCCAGCCGCCGCCACACGCCGTCCGCCGATGCGACGGAAACCTGCTGGCTCACGATGGCGTCAAGGAGGGCGGGGAACCCCCCGGCGCGCCGGCGCAGCGGCAGGGGCCCGGTGATGGCGTGGGCCGCGGCAAAGCGCGGCTCGGCGGCGCAGATCCAGGCGACCCCCTCGGCCAGGTCGTCCTCGTCCGTGATGATCCGCCCAACCATGCCGCCCTCCGTCCGCCCGACAGTGAAGCCCTGCAAGGCTGGGCGGGGTCAAGTGCCGCGCCGACCCCGACGCGGCCCCGCCCCACCCGGCAGGCCGCCCCGGGCCGGGGGGCCGCCACCGGCACGGCAGAACGGGGGATGCCCCCGCGGGAGGCTTTCCCCGCCCCCGCCCGGAATGCTACGAGCGGGTATGGCCGCGCTTTCCGATCCCGACATCCGTGCCCGTCGCAATGTCCGCGTGCTGGTCGCAGCCCAGGCGATCCTTGGCGCACAGATGCCGGTCAGCTTCGTGCTCGGCGGGCTTGCGGGCCAGTACCTGTCGCCCATCCCCTGCCTGGCCACCCTGCCGATCTCGCTCATCGTGCTCGGCTCGATGCTCTCGGCACCGGTTCTGGCGCATGTCATGCAGGCGCGCGGCCGCAGGCTGGGATTCGTGATCGGCGCGGCGGGGGGTGCGGTCGGGGCGGCGCTCACGGCGCTCGCGCTCTGGATCGGCTCCTTCCCGCTGATGCTCGCGGGATCGCTCCTTTCGGGCCTCTACATGTCCGCCCAGGGGTTCTACCGTTTCGCCGCCACCGATACCGCCAGTGCGGCCTACCGCCCCAAGGCGATCTCCTACGTCATGGCCGGGGGCCTCCTGTCCGCGATCCTGGGACCCCAGATCGTCAAGCTCGCCGCCGATGCGATGGCCCCGGTGCCGTTCGCGGGGGCCTATGTCGCTGTCGTGATCCTGAACGCGGTCGGGGTGTTCATCTTCGCGGCGCTCGACATCCCCGTGCCCACCCCGGTGCCGCGCGGTGCCGCGGGGGGCAGGACCCGGGCCGAGTTGCTGCGCAGCCCCACGATCCTCGTGCCGCTGATCGCGGGGATGGTCGCCTATGCGCTGATGAACCTCGTGATGACCTCGACCCCGCTCGCGGTCGTCGGCTGCGGGTTCAGCGTCGCGCAGTCGGCGGACGTGGTGACGGCCCATGTGCTGGCGATGTTCGTGCCGTCCTTCTTCACCGGCCACCTAATCGCGCGCTTCGGTGCCCCCCGGGTGATCGCGACGGGGCTCGTGCTGCTCGCCGCCGCCGGGGTGACAGGGCTGCTGGACGTCACGCTGGGACATTTCTACGTGGCGCTCGTCCTGCTCGGGCTCGGGTGGAACTTCGGTTATATCGGGGCGACGGCGATGGTCTCGGCGGCCCATGCGCCCGAGGAGCGGGCGCGGGTCCAGGGAATGAACGACTTCTTCGTCTTCGGCCTCGTGACGATCGCATCGCTCTCGTCGGGGCTCTTGATGAACTGCTCGGGCGGCAGCCCGGTCGAGGGATGGGCCGCGGTCAACTACGCCATGCTGCCGTTCCTCGCCGTGGCAGGCGCGGTCCTCGTCTGGCGCGCGACGCGCGACCGGACGGCCTAGGGTGCCGGTCGTCGGCCGCGCGCATGTGCTGGCGGACAGCCGCGCGATATTGCGGGCACGCGGTGCGACCGGCGGACGAAACCCCAGCGCCCCGGTCTTGGGCCCCGGTCTGGCGCCGCGAGGCCGACGGACCGCTATGCGCTAACCCCGCGCGCAACGGGCCGGGCGCCCCTGCAGGGGCGCCGCGGCGGTCAGGCGGCGAGCGCTGCCTTGGCCTTGTCCACGATGGCGCCGAAGGCGGCGGGTTCGCGGACCGCGAGATCGGCGAGCACCTTGCGGTCCACCTCGATCCCCGATTTCGACAGGCCGTTGAT
>JANNOT010000128.1:0-13632 GCA_031399375.1 Paraoceanicella sp. | reverse complement strand
CTATGATGACGAGGATCGCCTGACGTATTACAAACGCTCGAGCCCCCGGTCAGGCGGCCTGATCGCCCCCATCCGCGCCGTCGCGCCCTTGCGGCACGGCGCCATTTGGCTTATGCAACGCCCGTCGCCGCAGTAGCTCAGCTGGTAGAGCACATCATTCGTAATGATGGGGTCGGGGGTTCGAATCCCTTCTGCGGCACCACACGCGGCCGCGCGGTCACCGTCGGGCTTTGACACCGCGCCCGATCTGGCGGACAGTGGCGTCCCCAGGCGATCGTACCGCACGCTGGGAAGGAGACCCCCGATGTCCGCATCCGCCAAGACGTCATTCCTGTCCGCCGCGTCTTTGGCCGCGTCATCCGTGATGGCCGCGGCCAAGGCGTATGCCCCGCTGCCGCCCGCCGGGCGCCATCCGCTGGACCATGCAGCGGACCCGCGTGTCGGGGACCTGGCCCGGGCGAGACCCCAGGCCGTTGCGGCACCGGCGGTGGTGGCGCGGCGTCCGTATCATGCGGCGGGCGGGGTGTTCCGTGCCGTGCCGACGGAGACCTCGCCCCGCGGCTGAGCCGGGCCCCGCATCCCTGCCGGGCCGGGCATGAACCAGAGTGGACGCCGGACCCCCGGCGCCCCGTTGCGGGAATGGTCCGGTCCATGCCGATTCTCTATGTCTTCATCGCCGTCGTGCTGGTCCTCGCCTGGGTTGCCCTGCGTGGCCGGACCCGCCGGACGGGCGGGTTGCCGGTCCAGAGCGATGCCGCCCCCGGCCCGTCGCCCGAGGGCGTCAAGGATCCACGCCGCCTTGCGCTCGGCATCCTCACCGCCATTGCGGAGCTTGACGGACCGGCGGGGCGCGACGAGCTCGACCAGATCGCGATCGAGGCGCAGCTCACCTTCAACGTCAACCGGCGCGAGGCGCAGGAGATGACGGCCTTCGGCCTCGGCCTGGCGCGGGGATGCGGCGGCGGGCTGCCCGCGGTCGAACGGCTCGCGGCCCAGCTCGCCCGCAACGCGGGGCCGGAGGTCGCGCCCGATCTTCTGCGCATGGCGGGGGCTGCGGCGGCCTATGCCCACCCGCCCGACGCGGCGGCCGAGGCCGCGATGGAGCGTCTGCGCGCCACGTTCCGCGTCCAGGTCTGACCGGCGGCCCGCTTTGCCGCGGCTCGACCAGGTGCTGGTGGCCCGCGGGCTGGCCGACAGCCGCAGCCGGGCCCAAGCGCTGATCCGCGCCGGTGCCGTGCGGCTCGCCGGCCACCCCGCGACGCGCCCCGCCCAGGATGTGGCACCCGACGCGCCGCTCGCGGTCGCGGATGCGTTTCCCTGGGTGTCGCGCGGGGCGGTCAAGCTCCTCCACGCCCTGGATCATTTCGGCCTCACTCCCGCGGGCGAGGCGCTCGATCTCGGCGCCTCGACCGGCGGGTTCACCGAGGTGCTGCTGGCGCGCGGCGCGCGGCGGGTCCATGCCCTCGATGTCGGGCACGGCCAGCTTCACCCCCGGCTTGCCGCCGATCCCCGGGTGCGGCTGATCGAGGGGGTGAACGCCCGCGCGATCCCGCCCGGCCTGGTGCCGCCGGTGGACTGGATCACCGCCGATCTCGCCTTCATCGGGCTTGCGGTTGCGCTGCCGGGGCCGCTGACGCTCGCACGGCCGGGGGCGACGCTCGTGGCCCTGGTCAAGCCGCAGTTCGAGGCAGGCCCCGATGCGGTGGGCAAGGGCGGCATCGTGGGCGACCCCGCCATCCATGCCGCCGTTCAGGCCCGCATCGCGGCGTTTCTCGGCGATGCGGGCTGGCGCGTGCTCGGCCTGACCGAGAGCCCGGTCAGGGGCGGCGACGGGAACCGGGAATTCCTGATCGCGGCGCTTGCCCCTTGACGGCGCTGCCGGTGCCTTATCCTGATGACGGCGCGGGGCACCCCCGACCCGGCCCCTGAGCGAGACCCATGGACACGACCTCGGCCCTGCAGGACCACCCCCAGCGCTACGCGCTTGCCAACGAGCTCCATGCGCGGCCGTTTCCCGAACTGCGCGCGCCCTGTCGGGCGGTCCTTCTGGCCATCAAGCCCGAGAAGGATGCGGTCAACCGCGACCCCGGCGCGGATCTCGCCCATCTGCTCGATCTGCTCGACCGCTACGGTGCACCCCATCCCGCCCCGGGGGCGAGCCACTATTCCGGCCAGGTCGGGCGCGTTCTGCTGAAATGGGAACGGCACACCGAATTCGTGACCTATACCATCTTTGCCGACGGGGTGGCGGATGTGCCATTCTCGGGCTCGGCCTATGCGATGTTTCCGCGCGACTGGCTCGCCAAGGCGCCGGGCAAGGTCCTGACCTCGGTCCTCGTGCGGGTCGAGACGATGCCCGCGGCGGGGCCGCAGGACGAGACGACGCTGACGCGGATGCACACCTGGTTCGTGTCCGAAAGCCTCGCCATGAGCCGGGTGATCGACGACGAGGCGGTGATCGCGGGGGATTTCCGCATCGACGAGGCGGGCCATGTCCGGTTCGCCGTGCTCGCGCGCGACGGGATCGGCGCGCGGCGGCTGGGCCGGATCGTCCAGCGGCTGCTGGAGATCGAGACCTACAAGAGCATGGCCATGCTGACGCTGCCCGTTGCGCGTGCGGTCGGGGCGCGGACCGCGGCGCTCGATGGCGAGATGACCAACCTGGTGCAGAGCATGGTGTCGGGGGGCGGCGAGGCGGAGACGCTGGACAGGCTCCTCGTCCTCTCGGCCGAAATCGAGGCGATCTCGTCCTCCTCCGCCTTTCGCTTCAGCGCGTCAGAGGCCTATGAGGCGATCGTGGACCAGCGCATCGCGGTCCTGCGCGAGGAACGGCTCGGCGGGCGCCAGACCTTTTCGGAGTTCATGACCCGCCGGTTCGATCCCGCGATGCGCACCTGCCGGTCGGCCAAAAGCCGGATGCAGGAGTTGAGCCAGCGCGCCGCGCGGGCCGCGAACCTGCTGCGCACGCGGGTGGACGTGGCGATGGCCGCGCAGAACCGGGGTCTGCTGGAAAGCATGGACCGGCGCGCCGACCTCCAGCTCCGGCTCCAGCAGACGGTCGAGGGGCTGTCGGTCGTGGCGATCAGCTACTATGCCGTCAGCCTCGCCAGCTACGTGATCGGGCCGCTGGAGGAGGTGACGGGAGTGCACAAGACGACGCTGCTGGCAGCGATCACCCTGCCGATCGTCTTTCTGGTCTGGCGGCTGGTCAAGCGCATCCGCACTCGGATCGAGGCGCGCCACTGATCGCGCTCAGATCTCCGCGATCAGCCCCGCCACCGCCTCCGGCGCCTCCTCGTGCAGCAGGTGCCCGTGCTCGGGGAACTCGACCACCCGGGCCTGGCGCAGCGCGCGGGCGGCGGCCCGGGTCTCGCCCGGCGGCACGGCGCGGTCGCGCAGGCCGATGGCGAGGGTGACGGGCAGGTCGAGCCGCGGCAGGTCGCGGGTCAGCCCGCCAAGGTCCCACTGCGCCATCATCCCCAGCGTCGCCCCAACATGGGCGGGGCGGCGGAAGAGCCGGGCGTAGAGCGACAGCCCCTCGGCATCGATCGTGCTGCCGGTATTGCCGATCAGCCGTTCGGCCGTCCCGGGACCCGCCGCCAGCCGCGCCGCCGCCTGTGCCGCGAAGGGGGTCAGCCAGATCATCTTTGCCATGGCCGGAAAGAGCACGCCCGCAAGGCCCCGGAACGGCGTCAACGCCCCGTTCACGAGCACCAGCGCCCGCGGCCGCACCCGCCCGTCAAGCGCGAGGCGCAGGGCGATCGCGGCCCCCGCGGAATGTCCCACGATCAGGTCCGGGGCCGCCCCCCGCGCGGCGCAGAGTGCCGCGATGTCCGCGGCCATGCTGCCGAGCGACAGGGGGTGCGAGCCCGGGCTACGGGTGAACCCGTGGCCGGGCAGGTCGGGGGCGATCACCCGCCAGGCCGGGGTCAGACGCGGGATCAGCCCGCGCCAGCTATGGCTGGCGGCCCCCGTGCCGTGGATCAGGAGCACCCAGGGCGCGCCCTCGGCCCCGCCCTCCTGCACATGCCAGGCGATCCGGCCGACCGTGGCAAAGCGGCTGAGATCGCGGTGCGGCCAGTCCGCCCCGTCCTCGGCCCAGTCGGGGGCGCCCCGTGCCGGGATCGGTGCCATGTCCGTCATGCCCCCTCCTGCGCCAGCCGCACCGCGCGGCTGAGGCCGGTCGCGTCGGCCCTCGGCAGGGCAAGATAGCGCGCACCCAGGGCGCGGGCGAGGGATGCGGCCTCGGCCTGCGGTCGCTGGGCCGTGTCGATCAGGAGCGCGCCGGTCCGCAGCGCGGCGAGCGACCGGGCCACCCGCTCGGTATCCGCCGCGGCGCCAGGGCGCCCGGGGCTGCCGTCGAGCGCGACGTTTCCCCGCCCGTCGGTCAGGATCACCAGAAACGGCGTCGCCCCCCGCGCGCGGACCTGCGCAGCAAGCTGGCCCGCGGCGAGAAGCCCCGCGGCAAGGGGCGTGCCCCCGCCCCCGGGCAGCGACGCGAGCCGCCGCTTCGCCTGCACCAGGCTGCGGGTGGGCGGCAGGACGAGGTCGGCCCGCGTGCCGCGGAACGCGATCAGGGCGACGCTTTCGCGCCGCACATAGGCCTCGGCGAGGATCAGCGACACGGCGCCCTTCGCCTCGCCCAGCCGCGCGAGGGCGGCGGAGCCCGAGGCATCGACGACCAGGATCAGCGTGCTTTCCGCCGCCTCGGTGAACCGGCGGACGCGGAAATCATCGGCGCGCACCGCGACCCCGGATCGACCGGGGGCGAGCGCCCGGCGGATGGTCTGCCACGGTGCGGCGGCGCGCAGGGTCGCGATCAGGTCGAGCCGGACGCCGCCCCCGGGCCGGCCCCGTGCCGTGCCCGCGGGGCGCCCGCGCGTGGGGGTGCGCCGCCGTGCGCCGGCCCCGCCCGTGGCGGCGGGTCCGCGGGGAACCACGGTCCCCGCAATCAGCGCGGCAAGGATGTCGGGGGGAAGGGCGGCGCGCGCCTCCTCGACCAGCCGGTCCGCCTCGCCTGCCGCCTCGTCCCTCGCCTCGTCCGCGCCCTCGTCCTTGCCCTCGCCTGTCGCCTCCTGCGCCCCGGCCTCGGATGGCGGCGCCGGGGCCTCCGCCTGCGTGTCGGGCACCGGGGGCAGGCGGGTCGCCCGCGGTGCGAGCACCAGGCGCACCGCGAGCCGCGCCGCCGCGCCGTCCACCATCGAAAGCCCCGCGAGCGCCGCCGCCGCGCGCGCGACGCGCAGGGCCAGCAGGGGTGCGCGCAGCGACCCGATCCCGAGCGCCACGGCGACCCCTGTCAGTTCCGCCACCAGGGCGTCGGGCACCGTCACCCCGGGCAACGCGGTCCGGGCAGCGGCTATCGCCTCGTGCTCCGGTCCCCCGCCCGCATGGCGGACGTCATCGAGCCGCAGGTGCAGGGCCAGCCGGTCGGTCAGGCGTGCGGGGCTGCGCTCGTCCGCCTCGGCACCCTCGTCCAGCAGGATGCAGGCGGGCGCCCCCATCCCGTCCAACGCCTGGGCAAGCCGGGCGGACAGGGCGTCGGTCATCCGTTCGGCCATCGGCACCGCGAGCGTCCCGCCGCCCACCCGCTCCAGCAGGCCCGGCTGGCGGACCGGGCGACCGGCGGCGAGGGTTGCCGCAAGGTCGAGCCCGCCATAGAGCGCCTCGTCCCCCGCCCCGGGCGGAAGCCGGTGGAGCCGACCCCCGGGGGCAAGCGCGGTGGCGAGGGCGATCCACGCGTCGCGCACCGGCCCCGAGCGCGCCCGCAAATGCACCCCGCCGAGGCCCGGGTCCACCGCGAGCAGTGCCGCGGCCTGGGCGGCATCCGCCCAGGGATCGGGGGCGGGGGCCTCGCTCATGGGCCGAACACCTCGGCCACGGCGCGCGCGACCCGGGCGGTCGAGCCCGTCTCGTCCAGCGGATCGCGGCGGAGCCGGTGGCGCAGGGCGGACGGGGCGAGCGCGGCCAGGTGCGTCCGCCCCACCGCGCCGTCGCCCGACATGGCGGCAAGCGCCCGCCCGGCGCGGATCAGCGTCAGTTCCCCGCGCAGCCCGTCGGTCCCGAGCGCGAGACAGAGCCGCGCGGCATCCTCCAGCGCCTCGTCCGGGGTCGCCACCTCGGCGAGGCGCGCGCGGCCGTCGCGCACCTGCTTGCGCGCCCTGGCCTGCCGGCTCGCCCAGGTGGCGGCGAAGGCGTCGCGGTCAGCCTCATAGGCGCCGCGGCGGCGGATCACCTCGACGCGCTCGGCCAGCACGCTGGGCGAGGCGACCTCGACCGACAGGCCGAAGCGGTCGAGAAGCTGGGGGCGAAGCTCGCCCTCCTCCGGGTTGCCCGACCCCACGAGGACGAACCGCGCGGGATGACGCAGCGACAGCCCCTCGCGCTCGACCACGTTCTCGCCCGATTGCGCCACGTCGAGCAGAAGATCGACCAGGTGATCCTCGAGCAGGTTGACCTCGTCGATGTAGAGAAACCCGCGATGCGCCCGCGCCAGCAGCCCCGGCTCGAACGCCTTCTCGCCCCGGGTCAGCGCGCGTTCGAGGTCGAGCGCGCCGACCACCCGGTCCTCGGTCGCGCCGAGCGGCAGGTCCACGACCGGGGTGGGCCGGGTCTCGGACCGCGGGGTCGTGCCCGTGCAGACCGGGCAGCCGGCGAACGGGGCATCGGGCGCGCAGTTGTAGGGGCATCCCACCGCCATCTTGAGCGCGGGCAAAAGATCGGCGAGCGCGCGGACCGCCGTCGATTTCCCCGTGCCCCGGTCGCCGAACACCAGTACCCCGCCGATCCCGGGGTCGATCGCGGCGATCATCATGGCGCGCTTCATCTCGTCCTGTCCGACGATGGCGGCGAAGGGATAGGCATGGGGCATCGGAAGCGCGTCCTCGGAGGGGGGGCAGGGGAGGGGGGTCGTCAGACCGCGATGGGCTCGCCCGGCGGGAGGGCCGCGAGCGGGTCGCCGCCCTGCCAGCTTCCCTCGCGGGCGATGATGGCGAAGCGGGCATAGAGCTCCTCGCGGAACCAGTCGCCCGCGCGGACGGCGGCGATGGCGCGGGCGTGGTGGGTGCCGTTGCGGGCAAAGCGGGCCATGCTCGCGGCGTCGGGCCAGACCGAGAAGGTAACCTGCTGGAACCAGGGCAGCTCGCCCACCCCGATCTTGAACGCGACCGACGGATCGGCACCGATGTCGCGCGAGATGTCGGGGACCCGCGCCCAGAATCGCAGGAGCGCCCCGCGCCGCAGCGTCGCGCGGGTCAGGGCTGCGACCGGCCCCGCGGGCACCAGGCCCGAGGCTGCGAACGGCGCGCGCCCGGCCCAGGCCCCCCGCGCGCTGGCGGGGCGGAGGAAGAGGGTCAGCACCTCGGCCGCGCGGGCATGGTAGCGGGCGAAGACCGGCGCGGTCAGTCCGGCGCGGGCATGGGCGAGATCGGGCCAGGTGGCGAGGATGGCATAGACGGCCGTGTTGGGAAGGGGGGTGAACCCCTCGCCCGTGCCGCTGCCCATCAGTTTCCAGAACCCGATTCCCGGCACCCGCGCCATGGCCCGGCGCGCGAGGCCCATCTGCGCGAACGCCCAGAGCCGCGCGGCGATCCCGCCAAACCGGAACACGCTCATGGTCACGACCTGCCCCGCCAGGGCATGGACGGAGGGGGAACGCGCGCCGGGGTCGGGGTCTGCATGTCGCATGCTGTCAATCTGTCATGACGCCCAGGGCGGCGAAAGGGACATTCTGCCCCGGATCCCCGCATGTGTCGCCGTTCGCGTTTTCGCCCGTATGGCGGCCCCGCCGCGCCGCGCGGGCAAATAGCCGTGGGACATCAAGGTGGGGCGGGCACCGCGCGGCCTGTTCCGGCCCGCAAATTGTAAATTGTTTTCATTATCTGACGCTGCTAGTGTCAGATAATGATGACACTCGCTGATCCCCGCCCGATCCTGCCCGCAACAGAGGATGCCCGCCCGGTCGCGGTCGTGATCGGCGCAGGCTTCGGCGGCCTCGCCGCGGCCGTCCGGCTCCAGGCCAAGGGGTACCGGGCGGTCGTGCTCGACCGGCTCGATGGCCCCGGCGGACGCGCAACGGCCCGGGTGCAGGGCGGGCACCGCTTCGATCTCGGGCCCACCATCGTCACGGTGCCGCACCTGATCGAGGATCTTTGGCGCCTGTCGGGCCGCGAGATGGCGCGGGACGTGGACATCCGCCCGCTCGATCCGTTCTACACCATCCGCTTCGATGACGGATCGCAGTTCACCGCCCGCAAGGACCGCGCGGCGATGGAGGCGGAGGTGACGCGCCTGTCGCCCCGCGACCTGCCCGGCTATCGACGCTTCATGGCCGATGCCGAGGCGCGCTACCGGTTCGGGTTCGAACAGCTTGGCCGACGGTCGATGCACAGCCTCTGGGACATCGTGAAGGTGCTGCCGACCTTTGCCCGGTTCCGCGCCGACCGCTCGATACACGCGCTCGCGGCCGCGCGCGTGCGCGACCCCCGCCTGCGCATGGCGCTGTCGTTCCACCCGCTCTTCATCGGGGGTGATCCGTTCCACGTGACCTCGATCTACGCGCTCGTCTCGCATCTCGAATCGCGCTGGGGCGTGCATTATGCCATGGGCGGCGCGCGCGCGATCGCGGAAGGCATGGCGGGGCTGATCCGCCGGGGCGGCGGGACGCTGCGGTTCGGCGCCGATGTCGAGCGGATCCTCGTGAAGGACGACCGGGCCGCGGGCGTGCGCCTGGCCGACGGGACCGAGATCCCGGCGGCCATCACCGTGTCGAACGCCGATCCCGCCACGACCTATTCCCGCCTGCTGGCCGACCGGCCCAAGCGGCGCTGGACGCAGGCCAAGCTCGACAGCGCGCGCTGGTCCATGGGGCTCTATGTCTGGTATTTCGGGACCCGGGGGACCCGGGCGCTCTGGCCCGATATCGGCCACCACACCATTCTGAACGGCCCGCGATACGCGGGGCTGGTGCGCGACATCTTCATCAATGGGCGCCTGGCCGACGACATGTCGATCTATCTCCACCGCCCCACGGTCACCGACCCGTCGGCGGCGCCCGCGGGGGATGACACGTTCTATGCCCTGTCGCCGGTCCCCCATCTGAACCATGCCGATCCCGTCGACTGGGACCGCATGGCCGAACCCTATCGCCAGCGGGTGCTGGCGGTGCTCGAGCGCCACCTGCCCGGGCTCGGTGCCCATGTCGTCGAAAGCCATGTGATGACCCCAGCCGATTTCCGCGACCGCTACCTGTCGCCCCATGGAACGGGCTTTTCGCTCGAACCGCGGATCCTGCAGAGCGCGTGGTTCCGCCCGCACATCCCGTCCGAGGAACTGGCGGGCCTCTACCTCGTGGGGGCCGGATCCCATCCGGGGGCGGGGCTGCCGGGCGTGATCTCCTCGGCCGAGGCGATGGCGGCCCTGGTGCCGGAGGTGGCCCATGCCCCGCGCCCCTGACCCGGGGGCGGCGGCCGACCTGGCCGCGTGCCGCGCGGCGATCCGCGAGGGGTCCAAGAGCTTCCATGCCGCCTCCCGGCTTCTGCCCGACCGGGTCCGGGGGCCGGTCCTCGCGCTCTACGCCTTTTGCCGGGTGGCGGATGACGCGGTCGACCTGTCGCCCGGCAAGGCCGCGGCGGTCGAGGCGCTGCGGCATCGTCTGGCGCGCGCCTATGCCGGGCAGCCCGCGCCGATGGCCGCCGACCGCGCCTTTGCCCGGATGGTGCGCGTGCACGACATGCCCCGCGCCCTGCCCGACGCGCTGATCGAAGGCTTTGCCTGGGACGCTGAGGGGCGCCGCTACGCCGATTTCGAGGCGCTGACCGCCTATTGCGCCCGTGTCGCCTCGACCGTGGGGGCGATGATGGCGGTGCTGATGGGGGTGCGCGACGCGGGTGCCCTTGCGCGCGCCTGCGATCTGGGCGTGGCGATGCAGCTCACCAACATCGCGCGCGACGTGGGCGAGGATGCGGCCGAGGGGCGGCTCTACCTGCCGCTCGACTGGCTGGCCGACGCGGGCGTGGACGCGGACGCCTTCCTCGCCGATCCGCGTCCGTCATCGGGCATCGCCGCGGTCACTGCGCGCCTGCTCGATGCGGCCGACGCGCTCTATGCCCGGTCCGAGGCGGGGATCGCCCGGCTTCCGCGCGACTGCCGCCCCGCGATCCTGGCCGCGCGGCTGATCTATGCCGAGATCGGGGCGGAGATCCGCGCCCATGGCTGCGACAGCGTGTCGGTGCGCGCGCGCACGAGCACGGCGCGCAAGATCGGCCTCGCCGCCCGGGCGATGATCCGGGCGCCGATGCTGCGGGCGGGCGACGCGCTCGCCCAACCGCCACTGGGGTCCACGCGCTTCCTGGTCGAGGCTGCGGCACGGGCCCCGGCGCCGGGGCGCCTTTCCGAGCGCGTCACCCGGGTGCTGTCGGTGTTCGAGGCGCTCGCGGCCCGCGACCGGGCGCTGCGCGGGACCATTTGACCTCCGCCCGCCCCGCGCCCACATAGCGGTGCGGGACCAACGGGGCGGGAGACGAACGGCCATGGACTATGTCACGCTCGGGGCGTTGATCGTTGCCTGCGGGGGCGCCGCATCGACCGGTGCCATGTTCTCGCCCGGGGTCTGGTACGATCGGCTGGACAAGCCGCGCTGGACCCCCCCCGGCTGGATGTTCCCGACGGTGTGGAGCATCCTCTACATCCTCATCATCTGGTCGGCCTGGCGGATCAGCGGCACGGGGGTTGCGGCTGCGGTCCCGGCACTCGCGCTCTGGGGCGCGCAGATGGTGCTGAACGCGCTCTGGTCGCCAATCTTCTTCGGGCTGAAGCGGATGGGGGCCGCGTTCCTGGTGCTCTGCCTGCTCTGGCTCGCGGTGGCTGCGACCATGGTGGCCTTTGCCCTGGTGGACTGGGTCGCGGGTCTGATGTTCGTGCCCTATCTCGTATGGGTCACGGCGGCGGGGCTCCTGAACCTGTCGGTCTGGCGGCGCAATCCTGGCGCCGCGCAGGGGCTTGCGGTGGCCTAGGGCCGCCGGGGCATCCGGAACGGCATCATCAGCTTCACGATCCGCCGGCGGAACCGGTCGAGGTCCAGCGTCTCGTGCACCCCCGTCATCGCCTCGCCCCCGATCCGGGTGCGCACGGCGGCCCGGGCGTAGAAGGGGGCGTCCTCCCAGCGCGCGGTCTCCAGCGGCGCGGTTCCGGGATCGGCGCGCAGCTCGCGCCGGACCCACCAGAGCGTGCGGGGCAGGGGTGCGGGGGGTGGCGGTGCGACGGTCTCGTCACGCCCCTGGTGGTCGAAGCGGAACGCCGCGTTCAACCGGGTGCCGTCCCGCCGATCCACGTCGTAGATCGTCGTGGCGCCCCGCGGCGTGGCGAGCCGTGACCAGGTCCAGTAGGAAAAGTCGGTCTCGATCGCGCGGCTGCCGAAATTGCCGTCGAGATAGCCCTCGCCCGTCCAGTCGAGCGCGGGCTGGGTCAGCCGGACCTCGATGCGGGCGAACGGGGCAAAGGGACGCCAGACATGGGCACCGTCCGTGCTGAGCGCGAGTTCGCGGTCGGTCATGGCGCTCGGGATCAGGCGGACCTTGCCGCGGATCCGGCTGAGATGCGGGACCGCCACCTCGTCGAGATCGACCGTGATCCCCTGCCCGTCCCAGTACATCGCCGATGGCCCGACCGACAGCGCGGTCGCGCTGCGGGTGACCGACCGCGTGCCCCGCTCGGTCATCGCCCATCGTCCGCCGCCCGGGCCGTAGAGCGCCACGTTGATTGCGCAGTGGTTCAGCGGTGCCCGCCGCCCGGCCCAGGCGTAGTAGGGCGAGAAGACCGATCCTATGAAGGCGATGATCGTGATGCCCCGGCCGGTTCCGGGTTCGAATCCGTCCAGGTACCACCACGCGTAGCCGTCCGGCCCGACGGCCACGTCAAAGCAGGGTCGCCCATGATCGCCGCGGCCGCGAGCCTGCCGGAGAGCGCCGACATCGGCACCCCCGGCCCCGGATGCGTCCCGCCCCCCGCCAGGTAGAGCCCCGTGATCGCCGTCACCGCCCGCGCCCGCCGGAACGTCGCCATCATGCCGTGCGGCGCCGCGCCGTAGAGCGCGCCCCCCGTCCCCGGATAGGCCGCGGCGAAGCCATCGGGCATCGTCAGGGCGCTCGGCTCCGCCACCGGGTCGGGCAGCGGAACCCCGATCCCCGCCGCCGCCAGCCGGTCCATGATGCGTGTCCGACATGCGTGTCTCTCCTCGGGGCCGTAGGATATGCGGTCGCCATCGGCGGGGGCGTTCACGGTGATCAGCAGCCGCTCGGCCACGCCGGGCTGGGGCTGCGCGCCCCCTGCCCGGTCCTGGGCGCAGATATAGACGCTGGGGGCGCGGGGCAGGCGGCCATGGGTGAAGATGTCGGCGAACTCCGCCGGGCTGTCGGGACCAAAGAGCACGGTGTGATGGGACAGCGCGCGGCCCGCCACCGGCGCGGCAAAGGTCCAGACCGTCGCCGACAGCGACCGCGGGTGGGCGTGCGCCGCCCTGCGGGATGCCGGGCCGAGCAGCCCCGTGGCAAGCGCGCCGGGATCGCCGTTGAAGATGAGGGTGGTGCCCGCGACCTCCTCGCCCGAGGCAAGGCGCAGGCCGCGCACCGCGCCGCCCGAGACGAGGATCTCGGCCACCGCGGCGTCGCAGCGGAGGACCGCGCCCCGCGCGGCCGCCAGTTCGGCCAGCACCTCGGCGAGCCGGACCATGCCGCCCTCGATGGCCCAGACGCCCCGCGCCTCGGACTGCCAGATGAGCAGGAGAATGGCCGGCGACAGCAGTGGCGAGCCCCCCACATAGGTCGCGTAGCGCGCGAAGAGCTGGCGAAGCCGCGGGTCGGCGAACTGGCGGCCGAGTGCCGACCAGAGCGTGGACAGCGGGGCCATGTCCCCGACGAGCCCGGCCCCGCGGTGCACCAGCGCGCGCGCGACCGAGGCCGGCGTGGGATGCGGGTGGCGCATCACCGGCCCCTCGAACGCGGCAAAAAGCCGGGCGGCCCGGGCGGTGAACGCCCGGAACTCCGCCGCCGCGCGCGGTCCGGCGAATGCGGCGACCGCGGCCTCGGACCGCGCCGCGTCGGCATGCAGGTCGAGGGTGCTGCCATCGGGCCAGTAGTGGCGGGCGAGGACGGGTGCCGCATGCAGGGTCAGGTGGCGCGACAGACGCTCGCCCACGGCGGCGAAGAGCTCCTCGAACACATGGGCCATCGTAAAGACCGTGGGACCTGCATCGACCGGCCCGGCTGGGGTTGCGACGGTGCGCAGCTTGCCACCCGGGCGCGGGGCCGCGTCGAACACCAGAACCTCGCGCCCGCGATGCGCGAGCTCGAGCGCCGCGACCAGCCCCGCCACGCCCGCCCCCACGATCAGGACCCGGTCCCGCGCCACGTCGTCATCCCCATTCCGTCGGTCTGTCTGCGGACCGGTCGGACCAGCGTTGACTTATCCCCGTGAACTGTCCAGACTTATTTACACCACGACTGTCGCATAAACTGGACAGTCGAGAACGGACCGGGAGGGTCAGGCATGGATGCGGGTCAACGGGTCGAGGCAACGCTGCAGGCGGCGATCAGGCGTACGGTCACGTCCGATGCGCCGCCCCGGCTGGGGGCCGCCCTG
>JANNOT010000123.1:0-2788 GCA_031399375.1 Paraoceanicella sp. | reverse complement strand
CTGCACCACCCGGAGCCTGACCCGGAGCCCGACGCGGTGACGGCCGCGGCGCCGATGGCGGCAGTACAGGCCGATCCGGTCCAGGACACCGAGCATCGCTCGATCGCCGGGCGCATCCTGACCTATCTCGTCATCCTGATCCTGGGGGCGGCGGCGGCGCTCTGGGCCGCGCCGCGCCTTGCGCCGAACCTGCCCGCGGGCCTCGCGCCGGTCGCCGCCTGGCTGACCCCGGGGGCGGCGGATCAGGCGGCCGCCCTCGCCGCTCTGCGCGCGGAGTTGGAGGGAAAGATCGCGGCCATCCGCCCCGGCCTCACCTCCGAGGACGTGCAGGCCCTGGTGGCCGAGCGGGTCGGCGCCCTTCCGCCCCCAGCCCAGCCCGATCCCGCCCTGGCGGCCCAGGTCCAGGCATTGGCCGACCAGTTGGCCGCGTCCGACAGCACCGCGGTCGAGGCGCGGCTCGCCCAGGCCGAGGCGAGCCTGAACGGCCTGACTGCCGAGCTTGCCGCCCTGACCAACGCCCTTGCCGCGGGACCCGCCCCCGATGGCGGCACGCCGGCGTTGTCGGCCGACGCGGTGGCGCAGGTGGCGGCGCTGTCCGCAACGGTCGAGGGGCTGAAGGGCGAGATTGCCGCCATCGCCGGACAGACCGGCACCCTGTCCCAGCGGATCGACGAGGTGGAGGCAGCGAGCCTGCGGCGCGAGACGGCGTCGGCCGAGGCCGCCTCTGCCGCCACCGCAAGCGCCGATGCGGTGCGCGAGGACGCGACGCTGACCGCGACGCTCACCGACCTCACCGCCCGGCTGACATCGGGCCAGCCCTATGCGGTGCCGCTGGCCGAGGCTGCGCGCCTGCGCGGCGTCGAGCCGCCTGCCCCCCTCGCCGCGCGCGCCGAGACCGGTATCCCGACCGGTACGGCGCTGCGCGCGGCCTTTCCCCCCCTGGCCCATGACGCGATCCGCGCCTCGATCCGCGCGGGTTCGGGCGACGGGCTGGTCGGCCGCGCCGCAGGGTTCTTCGAGGCGCAGGTCGCCGGGCGGTCGCTGACGCCGCGCCAGGGGTCCGATACCGACGCGGTGCTGTCGCGGGTCGATGCCGCCCTGACGGCCGAGAACTACGACGCGGCCCTGGTCGAAGCCGCCGCCCTGCCGCCCGAGGCGGCCGCGGTGCTCCAGGGGTGGCTCGCCGACCTCACGGCCCGGCGGGATGCCCTCGTGGCGCTGGCCGATTTCGCCGCCGCCCCCACCAACTGACACCGCCCGACACGGCGTCACAGGAGTCCCCGATGATCTGGTCGCTGGTCAAGGTTCTGGTCTTCGTCGGTCTCGCCGCCGCGATTGCGTTCGGTGCGGGCTACGTGCTCGACACGCCGGGCGAGGTGCGCATCGCCTTCGGGGGGCGCGAGCTCAGCCTGACGCCGCTCGGCGGGATGATCGCAGTGGTGATCCTCGTCGCCCTGCTCTGGATCCTGATCCGTCTGGCGGGGCTGCTCGTCGCGGTCCTGCGGTTCCTGAACGGGGACGACACCGCCTTGTCGCGCTTTTTTGACCGCAACCGGGAACGCCGCGGGTTCGACGCGCTCGCGGGCGGCATCATCGCGCTCGCCTCGGGCGAGGGGCGCGACGCGCAGGCCAAGGCGGCGCGGGCCGAGCGGCTGCTGTCGCGCCCCGACCTGACCCATCTCCTGAATGCCCAGGCAGCCGAGATGGCGGGCAACCGTCCCCGGGCCGAGGAATACTACAAGAAGCTCCTGGAGGATCCCGCGACCCGGTTCGTCGGCATTCGCGGGCTGATGCAGCAGAAGCTCGCCGAGGGAAAGACCGACCTTGCCCTGAAGCTCGCCGAAAAGGCCTTCGCCCTGCGTCCGCGGCACGAGGGCGTGCTCGACACGCTCTTCGCGCTCCAGTCCGAGGCCGGGGACTGGGCCGGGGCCCGCAAGACGGTCGAGGCGAAGGTCCGCGCCCGGGCCCTGCCGCGCGATGTCGGCGTGCGGCGCGAGGCGGTGCTGGCCCTGGCCGATGCGCGCGCCGCGGAACAGGCGGGGGATGTGGAGCGGGCCAAGGCGCTGGCTGCCGAGGCCAACCGGGCCGCACCGACCCTGGTCCCCGCCGCCGTGACCGCGGCGCGGCTGAAGGCGGCCGACGGCGACGCCCGCGGGGCGGAAAAGATTCTGCGGCGGGCGTGGGAGGCCAATCCCCATCCCGATCTCGCGGCAGGGTTTGCGGCGCTTGGTGGCGACGAAACCCCCGCCGCGCGGCTGCGGCGGTTCAAGCCGCTGCTCGCGCTCCGGCCCGAGGATGTGGAGACGCGGCTCCTGGGGGCCGAGCTGGCCCTGGCGGCCGACGATGTGCCCGCAGCCCGCCGCGCGCTCGGCGATCTGGCGGAAAAGCATCCCACGACCCGGTCCCTGGCGCTCATGGCCGCGATCGAGCGGGCCTCGGGTGCGGGCGAGGAGGTCGTGCGCGGGTTCCTGGCCCGCGCGCTCGATGCCCCGCGGGGCGAGCAATGGGTCTGCGGCAAATGCCGCCACGCCCACGCGCTCTGGTCGCCGACCTGCGACAATTGCGGGGCATTCGACACCCTCGCCTGGACCGAGCCGCCGCGCAGCGGTGCGGGGGCGGGAACGTCCATGCTCCCCCTGCTCGCGGGGTCGCCCTCGGCGGGCACCCTGCAGGGGTCTGCCCCCGGTCAGGCGGCCTGATCGCCCCCATCCGCGCCGTCGCGCCCTTGCGGCACGGCGCCATTTGGCTTATGCAACGCCCGTCGCCGCAGTAGCTCAGCCGGTAGAGC
>JANNOT010000108.1:0-3620 GCA_031399375.1 Paraoceanicella sp. | reverse complement strand
TGCTTCTCGCGCTCGGCTGGTCTGCCGCAGCGCGGGTCCGGCTTGGGCGGGCGCTCGCCCTCGTCCTGCTCGCCCCGGTCGCCGCGGCCCTTGCCACGATCTGGTCAAAAATCGGCGATCCGGCCGTGCCCGATCCTGCCGCCCTGCTCGCCACGGGCGCCGGGGCGCTCGTCGTCAACCTCGCGGCAGCCGTGCTCCTGTCGCGGCACCACGGCGGGGGAACGGGCGGCAGCCTTCTGCGCGCGGCGTTCCTGTCGGCGCGCAACGACGCCCTCGCGAATGCGGGGATCATCGGGGCTGCCATCGTCAGCGTCACCGTCTGGCCATCCGCGTGGCCGGACATCATCGTGGGGGCCGCGATCATGGCACTGAATGCGGGCGCCGCGCTGGAGGTCTGGCAGGCCACCGGACGCGAGGCGCGGGCAGAGGACGCCACGCCCTAGACGACCCCCTTGTCCCGCAGGGCCGCGATTGCGGGGGCCCCGTAGCCGAGCCGGTCGAGGATCGCGTCGGTATCGGCGCCGAGCGCAGGCGCGCAGCGGGCTGGCAGGGGGTCGGGGCCCAGGCGAACCGGGTTTGCGACCATCGCGAAGTCCGGGCGCGTCGGGTGGGGTGCGGCCTGCGCGCCGCCGCGGGCGCGAAAGAACGGATTGTCGAGCGCCTGGGGCAGCGTCAGGACCGGGGCCACCGGCACCTCGCCCCCGAGCGCCGCCATCCAGTCTGCCGTGCCCCGTGCCCGGGTCAGGTCGTCGAGGATCGCGATCAGCGCCGTGCGGTTGTCGAACCGCGCCTGCGGTGTCGCAAAGCGCGGATCCCCCGGCAGATCGGGCCGCCCCGCGATGCGCGCGAACGCCTCCCAGAACTTGGGCAGGATGCACATGATGAACACATGGCCATCGGCGGTCGGGAACACCTCGCAGGGCACGACGAAGGGATGGCCCGACCGCGGGCGGCGCGGCGTCTCGAACCCCTCGTTCAGGTACCAGGCCGCGGGGTAGGTGAGCTGCTGC
Source organism: Paraoceanicella sp. (assembly GCA_031399375.1). Taxonomy (GTDB): domain Bacteria; phylum Pseudomonadota; class Alphaproteobacteria; order Rhodobacterales; family Rhodobacteraceae; genus Paroceanicella. The sequence goes on along the minus strand of JANNOT010000108.1, from coordinate 2,610 downwards.
ATCGCGACATCGTAGAGCGTGACGTCCACATCCCGCCCCAGCCCGGTCCGCGCCACGCCGAACATCGCCGCCATGACCGCGAAGGCGGTCGTGACGCCGGTCATGTAATCGACGATGGACAGGCCCATGCGGGTCGCGTCCCCCTCGGGCTCTCCGGTCACCGCCATGAACCCCGCCTCGGCCTGGAGGAGGTAGTCATAGGCGGGCCAGGTCGCCCGCTCGCCCGTGCGCCCGTAGCCCGAGATATGGGCGCAGACGATCCGCGGATTCACCCGCGCCAGCGCGTCATAGGTGATGCCCAACCGCCCCGGCTGGTCGCCGCGCATGTTGTTCATCACCACGTCCATGTCCGCCACGAGGCGGTGGAGGATCTCGCGCCCCTCCGGCTGGCGGAGGTCGAGCGTCAGGCTGCGCTTGTTGCGGTTGAAGCTCTGGAAGAAATGGCTGTCGCCCGCGCCGAGGAAATAGGGCCCGGAGGCGCGCGAGCTGTCGCCGGATCCGGGCTGCTCGATCTTGATGACCTCGGCCCCCAGATCGGCCATGTGCATCGACCCGAACGGCCCCGCCCCGTACTGCTCGGCCGACAGGACCCGAAGACCGGTGAGGGGGAGCGGCGCGGTCATGGGCGGATCCGGGCAGTGACAGGGGCGGGCATGGCGATCCTCCGGCAGCGGCATAGGGGGCCAGTGGCACGTCCCGCCAAACGGGTGTCAAGGGGAAGGCGTGCAGGGTGGGGACGTTCAGCGATGCCCGGGTCCGCCTTGACAGCCGGGGCGCGGCGCTGTGGGCTCGGTCCGGATACGAGGATACCGACCATGGCCCCGCCGACCGTCCCGCTTGCCCGGGTCTTGTCCGTCTTGGCCCTGGGCCAGGTGATGGCCTGGGGCTCGACCTTCTATCTGCCCGCCGTGCTTGGACGGCAGATGGCCGAGGATCTCGGGATCGGACGGACGCAGGTCTATGGCGGCATCACGGTGATGCTCGTCGCCATGGCGGTCGGATCGCCGTTCCTTGCGCGCCTGATGGCCCGGTTCGAAGCGGCGCGTGTCATGGCAATGGGGGCAGGTCTGGTGGCGATGGGCGTTGGTGCGCTTGCGCTCGCCGACGGGCTTGCGGGATACATCGGCGCCTGGGTGCTGATCGGTGGGGCGGGAACCCTGATCCTGACCACGCCGGCGCAGGTCGTGCTGTCCCAGGTCGCAGGCGCCGGTGCGCGGCGGGCGATCGGGGCAATGATGCTGGTGTCGGGGCTGTCGGGCGCCATCGCCCTGCCAGTCGTCGCGATGCTGGCCGACGCGTTCGGCTGGCGCGGGGCCGTCGCATGCTGCGCTGCGCTCATGCTCTTCGGCGCTGTGCCCCTGCACCTATGGGGGCTGCCCTCGGCAGCTCTTCCGGCCGTGCCTGGCAGGTCTGCGGCGGATCGTGCGGCGCGGGGGCCTGCCTTCGTCCTGATCGCCGCCGCGGGCGCGCTGAGCGGATTTGTAAGCTGGGGTCTGGCCGTCGTGATGATCGAACTTCTGCGGGCCCGCGGATTGGCCGAGGCCGAGGCGGTGGGTCTCGGCGCGCTGCTCGGGCTTGTCCAGGTCGGGGCACGGGGCGCAGACTTTCTGTCGGGACCGCGCTGGGACGGGCTTTCCACCGGCCTCGTCGCGATGGTGCTCATGCCGCTCGGGTTCCTGGCGCTCCTGTTTGGATCGGGATTCTCTGCTGCGGCGGCCTTCGTGCTGCTCTACGGCCTTGGGAGTGGGGCCATGACCGTGGCGCGGGCGACGATCCCGCTCGTGTTCTATTCCGGGCCGGGATATGCCCGGGCAGCGGGGCGGATCGCGCTGCCGCTCAATCTCGCCTTTGCCGCGGCGCCGCCCGCGCTCGGGGCGCTGATGACGGCCGGTGGACCCGAGGCGGTGCTGGTGCTCGCTTTCGCGGCCGCAGTCGTTGCGCTCGGCTGCCTGGTCGCGCTCCAGCGCCTGCGCCCTCAGGCGGCGGCGCGGGTTGGGGCGAAGCGGCCGTAGAACGTCTCACCCCTCGCCGCGATGTCGCGCAGCAGGGCAGGAGCGGCGAAGCGGGGTCCGACGCGGGCGGCGAGATCGTCGCAGATCGCGACCGCCCGGGCCGCGCCGATCATGTCGAGCCAGGAGAACGGCCCCCCCGACCATGGCATGAACCCCCATCCGAGGATCGCGCCCACGTCACCCTCGCGGATGTCCGTCAGCACGCCGTCCTCGAGCGCCCGCACGGCCTCGAGCACCTGGACGAGGATCAGGCGATGGCGCACATCCTCAAGTGCAGGCTGCTCCGCCGCGGGCGGCCACCCGGTGCGCAGGCCGGGCCAGAGCCCGGTGCGCTTGCCTGCGTCGTCATAGGCATAGAACCCGGCCTTCGCCTTTCGCCCCAGCCGCCCTTGTTCGAACAGCCGGAACATCACGCCATCGGCCGCGTCGTTGTCATAGGCATTGCCGAGCGCGGCCCTCGTCGCCTGCGCGATCTTGACCCCGAGGTCGATCGAGGTCTCGTCGGTCAGCTGCAGCGGCCCGAGCGGCATCCCGAGCCCCTTGGCCGCATTCTCGATCAGTGCGGGCTCCACCCCTTCGGCGATCATCCGCACGCCCT
>JANNOT010000095.1:0-5340 GCA_031399375.1 Paraoceanicella sp. | reverse complement strand
CGGGCGTGGACGATCTCTACCCCCTCGGCGCGGATCAGACGGGTCAGGGCGCGGGCATTGGCCAGGATGCGCCAGGGCGCCTTGCCATCGAGCGGCAGGCGGAAGAGCTCGCCCCCCGCGCGGCGCAGCGATGGCTCGAGCCGTCCGCCCGCGCTCGCCACCAGCGCCCGGCCCCCCGCAGCCGTGATCGCGGCGGTGATCTCGATCGTGCCGCGCTCCACCCCGCCCTCGTTCAGGGCCGGCACCAGTTGCAGCACGCTGAAGGCTGGGGCATGGTCCGGATCGCGGGGTAACGGCGGGTGCGCGGACAATGGCTGCTCCGGAACGGCTCGTGACGGCCCAGGGCCGCGCGCTTGCGTATACCAGAACCCCCGGCCGGCGGCAGGGGGCATCGGCGCCCGGGGTGGTGTTTCTGGGCGGGTTTCGGTCCGACATGACCGGCACCAAGGCGGTCCATCTCGAGGCATGGGCGAGGGCCACGGGCCGGGCCTTCCTGCGGTTCGACTATTCGGGTCACGGCGCCAGCGGGGGGGATTTCCTGGACGGCTGCATCGGGGATTGGACCGCCGATGCGACGGCGGCGGTCGGCGCGCTGACAGAGGGGCCGCAGATCCTGGTCGGCTCGTCCATGGGCGGGTGGGTCGCGCTTCTCCTGGCGCGGGCGGCGCCTGCGCAGGTGGCGGGTCTGGTTGGCATCGCCGCGGCGCCCGATTTCACCGAGGACGGGATGTGGGCGGCGTTCTCGCCCGACCAGCGGGCGGCACTCGCGCGCGACGGGCGGGTGGACGTGCCCTCGGCCTACGGACCCGACCCCTACCCCGTCACCCGGCGGCTGATCGAGGACGGGCGGCGGCACCTCCTCCTCCGGGCGCCCCTTCCACTTTCGGTTCCGGTGCGCCTGCTGCACGGCACCGCGGATCCCGACGTGCCGCAGGCGACCGCCCTCGCGCTCCTCGCCCGGGCCGAGGGGCCCGACATCCGCCTGACCCTGGTCAAGGGCGCGGGCCACCGTTTCAACGAACCGGGCGAGCTGGCGCTGATCGTCCGGGCGGTCGAGGAGGTCACGGCCGCCGCTCAGAACGGGATCGGCGCGCCGGCATAGTCCTCGTAGACCCCGGTGCGGTCGAGCGTCAGGGCCTCGAGGCGGGCGAGCAGTCCCGCCGCGCTTTGCGCCACCGTGATGTCGGCCCCGCCGCCCCCCATGTCGGTCTGGACCCAGCCCGGATGATAGACCCCGACCGCGATCCCCTTCGGCCTGAGGTCGAGCGCGAGATTGACGGCCAGGTTGATCGCCCCCGCCTTGGTCGCGCGGTAGATGTAGGACCCGCCGCGCGCCCGCGCACTCGACCCCATCTGGGACGAGATGATGGCGATGCGCGGCCGCACTGCGCGCGCGAGGTGGGGCAGCAGCGCCCGGACCGCCCAGAACGGGGCAGCGACGTTGATGCGCACGCTATCCTCCCACGCCGCCGCCTCGGCATCGCCGCCGTCGAGCCCGCCACGCCCGCGGTAGACCCCGGCATTGCAGACCAGCACGTCGATCGCCGTGTCCCCGAGTGCCGCCGACAGAGGCGCATAGGCCGCCGGATCGGCGACGTCGAGCCGGTGTTCCTCGATCCCCGCCGGGGCGTCGCCTGGGCGCCGGACGGTCCCGATCACCCGGCCCCCCCGCGCCAGCGCCGCCTCGGCCAGCGCCCGGCCGATCCCGCGCGATACCCCGGTGATCAGATAGGTATCCGTCATGTCAGAAGCCCCGCAAGCACCAGCGCCGCGCCAGCCATGCCGAGCGCGAGCGACCCCATGTTGAGCGCAAAGAGCCGTTTCAGCCGCGCGGCCACGACCTCGGGCGGCGGGGTCTCGCGCCGCAGGCGCAGCGCCCCCGCGATGCAGAACCCCAGGCCCACGAGCCCCAGCCCCGCCAGTCCCAGTCCCGCCGCCAGCATCGCCCCCCGTGCCCCGATCCCCGTACCCCGATCCCGCGACCTAGCCCCAGGCGGCCCGCACCCGCAAGCCCTTGCGGCGCGGCCCCGCCCGCGGCTAGGGTCCGCGCCCCGCCCCCCTGCCACCGCGAGGCCCCATGAGCGACCCTGTCATCGACGACGCCGACGCCCAGACCGTCCAGTTCCGCGTCACCTCCGGCGAGCTGCGCCAGTTCGTCGAACGCTACGAGCGGCTGGAGGAGGAAAAGCGCGCGATCGCTGAGCAGCTCAAGGACGTGATGGCCGAGGCGAAGGGGCGCGGCTACGACACGCGGGCGCTGCGCAAGCTGATCGCGCTGCGCAAGAAGGACCCCGCGGAGCTGTCGGAGGAGGAGGCGATCCTCCAGCTCTACCGCGAGGCGCTGGGGATGGCGTGAACCCGCCCACCCTTCGCACCGCCACCCCGGCGGACGCGGCGGGCATAGAGGCGGTGCTCGCCGCCTCCTACCCCGTGCTGCTCGCCCCCGATTATCCGCCCGAGATCCTCGCCGCGACCCTGCCGCGGATGATCCGGGCGAACCCGGCCCTGCTCACCTCGGGCACCTTCCATGTGGTCGAGGTTGCGGGCACGATCGTGGCCTGCGGCGGCTGGACCCCGGCGGCGCCCCAGGGCGCGCTGACCCCCGGGCTCGGCCATGTCCGGCATGTGGCGACCCATCCCGATCACCTCAGGCGCGGATATGCCGCGGCCATCCTTGCCCGGGCGGCGGGCGAGGCGCGGGACGCGGGCCTCGGGCGCCTCGCGGCCGCCTCCACCCTGACGGCGGCGCCGTTCTACGCGGCATTGGGGTTCAAGCCGCTCCTGCGCGAGACGCTCGAGATCGCCCCCGGCCATCCCTTCGCCGTGATCACGCTGATGCGCTATCTCGACACCCCCGGCCCGGGCTGGGTATGAGAGGGATATGGGTGAGCGAAACCGTCAGGACGGCCGACCGCGCCGGGGCCCGGACATGTTCGGTGTCGGGGGCTATGCGGTCGCGGGCCTGATCCTCGCCCCGGTTCTCGCAGTCGTCGTCATCGCGGCTTTCCCGCGCGAGAACGTCTGGGGCCACCTGATCGCCACCACCCTTCCGCGGTATCTCGGAAACTCGCTCGCGCTCATGGCGATCGTGGGTGCCGGGGCGGCGGTGATCGGGACCGGGCTCGCCTGGATCACGGTCATGACCGCGTTTCCGGGGCGGCGGGTGCTCGCGGGCCTCCTCTTCGCGCCGCTCGCCGTCCCCGGCTACATCGGGGCATATGCGCTCGTGGATTTCCTCGAATATGCGGGGCCGGTGCAGACGGGCCTGCGGTCGATCTTCGGCTGGAGCTCGGCCCGCGACTACGCGTTCCCCGAGATCCGCTCCCTCTGGGGCGCCGCCATCGTCCTGACGCTCGGGCTCTACCCCTATGTCTACTTGCTCGCCCGCGCCGCGTTCCGCGAACAGTCGGCCGCGACGCTTGAGGTGGCGCGGGCACTGGGCGCGGGGCCTTTCGCCACGTTCTGGCGCGTGGCGCTGCCGCTCGCGCGGCCCGCGATCGCCATCGGGGCCGCGGTCGCGATGATGGAGACGCTGAACGATTTCGGCGCGGTGGATCATTTCGCGGTCCAGACCCTGACCACGGGGATCTTCTCGGTCTGGCTCGAGGGGTCGAATGCCGGGGGCGCCGCGCAGATCGCCTGCGTGATCCTCGCCCTCGTCCTGCTCGCGCTCGGGCTCGAACGGCGGGGCCGGGCGGGGCAGCGGTTCCACAGCCTGGGCCGGGGCCAGCACCCGCACGCGCCGGCGACGCTGACCCGGGGCGGGCAGGTGGCGGCGATTGCAGCATGCGTCCTGCCCATCCTGGCGGGGTTCGTGCTGCCGGTCGGGGTGATGCTCGATCATGCCGCGGCCAATACCCGGATCTGGACCGCCCCCGCGCTCTGGCAGGCGCTGGTCCATACCGGGCTCCTTGCGCTTGCGGCCGCCCTGATCGCCCTCGCCGCGGCCCTCGTCATGGCCTATGGCGCGCGCGGTCCGGGCATGGGCGGGTTGCGGCGGCTCGCGCCCCTGACCCAGATCGGGTACGCCGCACCGGGCGCGGTCATCGCGGTGGGTGTTCTGATCCCGCTGGCCGCGTTCGACCACGTCGTCGCCGATGCCGTGCTGGCCGTCACGGGCCAGGACCCGGGGCTGCTGCTGACCGGCACCGCGGCGGCGCTGCTGATCGCCTATCTCGTGCGGTTCTTCGCGGTTGCCCATGGCGGGGTGGAAAGCGCGCTCGGCCGCATCGCGCCCGCGCTCGATATGGCCGCGCGCACCCTGGGGCGGAGCCGGGGCGCCACCCTGCGGGCGGTCCATCTGCCGTTGATGACCGGATCGCTCGTCACCGCCGGGATGCTTGTCTTCGTCGACGCGGCCAAGGAACTGCCTGCCACGCTGATCCTGCGGCCCTTCAATTTCGAGACGCTCGCGACCTACACCTATCTCCACGCCTCGACCGAGGATCTGGGCGGGGCCGCACCCGCTGCACTGGTCATCGTGGCGCTCGGGCTCGTGCCGGTCCTGATCCTGACCCGCGACGGACGCCCGGCCCGCCGCGCGGCCCGACATGCAGCCCGCCGCACAGACCGCCGGACCGACGGCCGGACCGACCACCTTGGCCCCGCGGCCCCCTAGGGCCGCTCCAGCAGGACCGCGATCCCCTGGCCCACGCCGATGCACATGGTGCAGAGCGCGCGTGCGGCGCCCCGGTCGCCCATCTCGATCGCCGCGGTCAGCGCAAGCCGGGCGCCCGACATCCCCAGGGGATGGCCCAGCGCGATCGCGCCGCCATGGGGGTTCACATGGGCCGCATCGTCGGGCAGCCCCAGGTCGCGCAGCACGGCGAGCGCCTGGGCGGCGAAGGCTTCGTTCACCTCCACGATGTCGATCTGCCCGATGCCGAGCCCGTGGGCCGCCAGCAGGCGCCGCGTGGCCGGCACCGGCCCGATCCCCATCAGCCGCGGCGCGACCCCAGCCACCGCCGCCCCCGCGATCCGCGCCATCGGCACCAGGCCGTGGCGCGCCACGGCCCGCGCCCCTGCGACAAGCAGCGCCGCCGCCCCGTCATTGACGCCCGATGCGTTGCCCGCCGTCACGCTGCCCCCGGCCCGGAAAGGCGTGGGCAAAGCGGCCAGGGCATCGAGGCTGGTCGCGCGCGGATGCTCGTCCTGGTCCACGATCACCGGCGGTCCGCGCCGGGCGGCTGGGGCGCGAGATCGCGGCCGTCAGCGTGCCCGCCCGGCGCGGGCCGCCGGAGATCGTGGACCAGGACGAGCATCCGCGCGCGACCAGCCTCGATGCCCTGGCCGCTTTGCCCACGCCTTTCCGGGCCGGGGGCAGCGTGACGGCGGGCAACG
>JANNOT010000092.1:0-10087 GCA_031399375.1 Paraoceanicella sp. | reverse complement strand
TCCATCTTGAAGAGCTCGGCCATGAATTCGGGCGCGGTGCGGCTGAGGAAGATCTGGGGCCCGCGCGCCTCGGCCCGCACGTCCTTGACATAGGCGCGGATGCGGTCGCCGTTGCGGTAGACCTCGCGCGGGATGAGCTGGTCACGGCGGATGATCGCCTCGCCCCGGCCCACATCCACGATGACGTTGCCATATTCCACCCGCTTGACGATACCGTTGATGATGCCGCCGACGCGGTTCTTGAATTCCTCGTACTGCCGCTCGCGCTCGGCCTCGCGCACCTTCTGCACGATGACCTGCTTGGCGCTCTGGGCCGCGATGCGGCCGAAATCGAGCGTGGGCAGGGGGTCGGCGATGATCGAGCCGATCTCGGCCTCGGGGTTCTTCCGCCGCGCCTCCTCCAGCGTCATCTCGGTGAAGTGGTTCTCGATCTCCTCGACCACCTCGCGCACGCGGCTCATGGTCAGCTCGCCCGACTTGCGGTCGATGGTGGCGCGAATGTCGTATTCGGCACCGTAGCGCGACCGGGCGGCCTTGCCCAGGCTGTCCTCCATCGCCTCGATCACCAGTTCGGGGTCGATGAGCTTTTCGCGCGCGACGGCGTCGGCGATCTGGAGGAGTTCGAGGCGGTTGGCGGAAATGCTCATTCAGGCGTCCTCGCGTCGCTGCGGTTCGGGGTCGTCATCCTCGCCCTCGACGGTCTCGATCTCGTCGAAGGCGGTCTCGTCGAAGGCCTTGCGGCCCTTCAGGCTTTCGGCGATCAGCTCGTCGGTCAGGATCAGGCGCGCATCCGACAACCAGTCGAAGTCGAGGCCGATCACCCCCTCCTCGATTTCCACCAGCACCTCGGTGCCCTCGACGCCCGCCAGGATGCCGCGGAACCGGCGGCGCCCCTCGATCGGCTCTGCGGTCTCGATCCGCGCCTCCCAGCCCTGCCAGCGGACGAAATCCGTCAGGCGGGTCAGCGGCCGGTCGATCCCGGGCGAAGAGACCTCCAGCACGTATTCCGCGGCGATCGGGTCCGCTACATCGAGCTGCGCCGACATCGCGCGCGACAGGGTCGCGCAATCCTCGACCTCCATCGTGCCGTCCGGACGCTCCGCCATCACCTGAAGCGTCGTGCGCCGCCCGGTCATCAGGCGCAGGCGCACCAGGCCGAAGCCCAGCCCCTCGATCACGGGCAGGAGCAGATCCGCCAGCCGCCGGTCCACCGGCGCCTTTGCCACCATGTCGCTCACGCCTGCGGTGCCTTTCCAGAAAACAAAAAAACGGGCGCGCGGCCCGTTCGACGTCCCGGTGGAGACGGGCTGTCAACCCGGTCGCCGCTATATCGGGGGGTATATTCCGGCGGTGCGGAACTTGCAAGGGTCGTTGCACGCTGCGGGTATCCGCCCTACGTTGCATTGCAACATGTGCCAGGAGGCCCGCGCCGATGACCCCGTTCGGAATGATGATGGCGTGGATGCGGCTGGCGGAGACGAGCATGGCGCTCGGGATGTCCTCGGCCGAGGTGATCGCGCAGCGCACCGGCCAGATGATGACCGGCAGCATGACCCCGCGCGAGGCCGAACGGATGGTCTCCGAAAAATCCGAGGCGATGCTGCGCTCGGCCGAGGCCGCAACCCGGGCCGTGATGCGCGGCGCCTCGCCCCAGGCCGTGGCGGAGGCGGCGCTGCGGCCCATGGCGCGCAAGGCTGCATCCAACGCGCGGCGGCTGCGCAAGTAGCGGCTCAACCGCGCGCGCGGCATTCCACCGTCAGGTGCGCGAGACCGGACAGGCCCGCAAGCCGCCCGCGCACATCCTCGCAGGACGCCTGACCGTCGACGCTGACCACCGCCGCATGAGCGCCGGGCCCGACCCGCCAAACATGCAGGTCGCGCACTCGGACGTCCTCGGGGGCTTCGATCCGCCGGCGCATTTCGACCAGCAGGATCGGGTCTGCGGTGTCCAACAATACCGCAGACGCGTCGCGCATCAGCGCCCAAGACCAGCGCGCGATCAGAACCGCCCCGAGCAGCCCGACCGCGGGGTCGAGCCAGACCCACCCGAGCGACCGTCCCGCCAGCAGCGCCGCGATGGCAAGCACCGAGGTCAGCGCATCGGCGACCACATGGGCATAGGTGGCACGGAACGCGGTGTCGTGGTCCGCGGGGGCGGTGGCGTGAACATGCGCATGTCCATGGTCGTGGTTGTGGCCATGCTGGTGGCCATGCCGGTGACCATGTCCATGCGTGCCGCCGGGCAGGTGTCCGCCCGACAGGATCAGCGCCGAGACGACGTTCACGACCAGCCCCAGCACGGCGACCAGCAGGGCGGGGCCGAAATCCACCACGCCAGGCGATGCGATCCGCGCCACCGCCTCGCCCGCGATCCCGAGAGCAGAAAGCCCGAGCAGCAGTGCCGAGGTGAACCCCGCGAGGTCCCCGACCTTGCCCGTGCCGAAGCTGTAGCGCGGGTCCCGGGCATGGGCGCGGGCATAAGCGTAGGCTGCGGCGGCAAGTCCGATCGCCCCGGCATGGGTTGCCATGTGGACCCCGTCGGCGAGCAGCGCGAGCGAACCCGTGGCGAGCCCCGCGGCGATCTCGCCCACCATCGTAACGATGGTCAGCGCGAGGACCCAGAGGGTGCGCCGGGAATGGACAGCGGTGCCTGCGGCATGGAAGTCGTGCCGGTGCAGCGGCTCCTCAGCGGACGCGTCGGTCAATTGGTCATCCCGTCCCAGAACCGCCGGACCTTTGACAGGAAATCGAGCCCCTCGGGGTTGTTGTCCTTTCCCGCCGCCTCGAACTCGCGCAGCAGTTCCTTCTGCCGCGGGGTCAGGTTCACCGGTGTCTCGACGCTGAGCTCGAGGTAGAGGTCACCCGCGGGCCCCCCGCGCAGCGCGGGCATTCCCTTGCCGCGCAGCCGGAGTTGCTTGCCCGACTGCACCCCTTCGGGAACGCGGACCTTGGTGCGGCCGCCGTCGAGCGTGGGCACCTCGATCTCGCCGCCGAGCACCGCCGCGACCATGCTGACGGGGACCCGGCAGTAAAGGTTCTGCCCCTCGCGCTCGAAGATCGGGTGGGCCTGGACCTCGATGAAGATGTAGAGATCGCCCGACGGCCCGCCGCGCGCGCCCGCCTCGCCCTCGCCCTGCAGGCGGATCCGCGTTCCCGTCTCCACCCCCGCGGGGATATTGACGTTGAGGTTGCGCACCCGCTCGCGCCGCCCGGTGCCCGCGCAGGTTTTGCACGGGTTCTTGATGATCTGGCCGCGGCCCGAGCAGGTGGGGCAGGTGCGTTCGATGGTGAAGAAGCCCTGCTGGGCGCGGACCTTGCCCATGCCCGAACAGGTGGGGCAGGTCACGGGTTCGGCCCCACCCTCGGCCCCGGTACCGTTGCAGATGTCGCAGGCGATCGAGCCGGGGACGGAGATGTTGGCCTGCTTGCCCGCCATCGCCTCTTCCAGCGAGACGGCAAGGTTGTAGCGCAGGTCGGAGCCGCGGGTCGCCCGGCTCTGCCCGCTACCACCGCCGCCGGGCCGCCGCCCCCGACCCATAAAATCGCCGAAGAGATCGTCGAAGACGTCCGAGAACGCGGACGAGAAATCGCCCGTGCCCTGGCCCCCGCGAAAGCCCGCGCCGCCCCCGCCCTGTTCGAAGGCGGCATGGCCGAACTGGTCGTAGGCCGCCTTCTTCTGGGTGTCCTTCAGGACATCATAGGCCTCGTTGACCTCCTTGAACTGGGCCTCGGCGGTCGGATCTCCCTGGTTGCGGTCGGGGTGCAGGTCCATCGCCTTCTTGCGATAGGCCTTCTTGATGTCGGCCTCGGAGGCACCCTTGGCCACCCCGAGCACCTCGTAGAAATCGCGCTTGGCCACGGGATCAGACCTCTTGTGGGAGTGTGGAGGGGGTCGCGGCAGCGGGGCAGAGCCCGACGGCGGCCAGGATGTCGTCGATGCGGCGGGACCAGAGTGCGGCGGCGCCGTGGCGGCGCGAGGCTGCCGCCATCGCCGCGTGGCGGGCGGGATCGCCGAGGATCGCGCGGGCGGCCGCGACGATGGCGGCGGTGTCGGTCCCGTCAACCACCAGCCCGGTCTCGCCGGGGCGGATCGCCTCCGGCGCGCCGCCGTCGCGCCCGCTGATCTGGGGGACCCCGGCGAGTGCCGCCTCGAGATAGGTGATCCCGAAGCCTTCGCACTGGTTCCCGACCCGCCGCCCGGGCTGGAGGAAGAGGGTGGCAGAGCCCAGGAGGGCCGCCTTGCGCCCCCCCTCGACCCTACCCACGAAGCGGACCGCGTCTGCGACGCCAAGCTCGCGCGCCAGCGCCGCGAGGCGGCCCTGGTCCTCGCCCTCGCCCGCCACCACCAGCACGGCCCCGCCCGCGGTATCGCGGATCGCGGGCAGGGCCCGGATCGCCTGGTCGATCCCCTTCAACGGCGTGAGCCGGGCGAGGGCAAGCAGGCGCACGGGCGCACCGGCCCAGGCCGCTGCGGCAAAGGCCGCGTCCCCCGCCGCCACCGGGGCGAGCGGATGCAGCGGCGGATGGATCACGCTGACGGCCAGATCAGGGGGCAGGAACGCCGCCGCCCGCGCCCGCGTGTCGGCGGACACCGCGATCAGCCGGTCTGCCCGCCCGAGCGCTGCGCGGATCCGCGCGTGCTTGCGCCCGTCGGTGGGGTATTCGTTGCCATGGGCGTAGACGGCCGTCGGGATCCCGGGCCGAACCGACAGCACCTCGAGGCTCTTCCAGCTGTCGGCGAAGATCGCGCGCACCCGCCCCCCGGCAACCACCCGGGCCATCGCCCGGCGCTTGCGCCATCGCCGCCAGGGTCTCGGCCCGTCAAACCGCATGACCCGGGGTCCTCCGGGGCGATCCGCATCATAGGCCCGCGCCGCCGATCCGCCATCGGCGAGCACGCACACGGCATGGCCCCGCCGCCCGATCTGGTCGGCGAGGCCCTCCATCAGCGTCTGTATCCCGCCGGAGCTCGGGGGATACGCCTGGGCCAGGATCAGGATCATGTCGAACTCCGCGCGGCGCGTACCCGCCGCGCCCCGAAGACACCCCGCCGGACGGGCGTCACGCCTTCTTGCGCTCGTCCTTCACGTCCTCGTAATCGGCATCTACCACGCCGTCTGTATCGCCGTCGCGGTCATCCCCGCCCGTCGGGGCCTCGCCCCCGGCGGTCTCGGTCGCCTGGGCCTTGTAGATCGCCTCGCCCAGCTTCATCGAGGCTTCCATCAGGCTCTGCGTCTTGGCCTTGATGTCCTCAAGGTTCTCGCTGTCCGCGGCGGTCTTGAGCGTGTCGCGCGCCGTCTCGATCGCCTTGCGCGTCGCGTCGTCCACCTTCGCGCCATGCTCCTTGAGCGACCTGTCGGTGGCGTGGATCAGGCTTTCGGCCTGGTTCTTCGCCTCGACCAGCGCCCGGCGGGCCTTGTCGGCATCGGCGTTCTCCTCTGCCTCGCGCACCATCTTGTCGATGTCCGCGTCGCTGAGGCCGCCCGAGGCCTGGATGGTGATCCGGTGCTCCTTGCCCGTGCCCTTGTCCTTGGCGCTCACGCTCACGATCCCGTTCGCGTCGATGTCGAAGGCCACCTCGATCTGCGGCATGCCGCGCGGGGCGGGGGGGATATCCTCGAGGTTGAACTGGCCAAGGATCTTGTTGTCCTGCGCCATCTCGCGCTCGCCCTGGAACACCCGGATCGTGACCGCGGACTGGTTGTCCTCGGCGGTCGAGAAGATCTGGCTCTTCTTGGTCGGGATGGTGGTGTTGCGGTCGATCAGCCGGGTGAACACGCCCCCGAGCGTCTCGATCCCGAGGCTGAGCGGCGTCACGTCGAGCAGGACCACATCCTTCACGTCGCCCTGGAGCACGCCCGCCTGGATCGCGGCACCAAGGGCCACGACCTCGTCGGGGTTGACCCCCTTGTGGGGCTCCTTGCCGAAGAACTTCGTCACTTCCTCGATCACGCGGGGCATGCGGGTCATGCCGCCGACCAGCACCACCTCGTCGATCTGCGCCTTCGACAGACCCGCATCCTTCAGCGCGTCGGCACAGGGCTTAAGCGACTTCAGGATCAGGTCCTCGACCAGGCTTTCGAGCTTCGCCCGGGTCAGCTTCAGCACCAGGTGCAGGGGCTGGCCCGATTTCGTGTCCATCGAGATGAAGGGCTGGTTGATCTCGGTCTGGGTCGAGGAGGAAAGCTCGATCTTCGCCTTTTCCGCCGCTTCCTTCAGGCGCTGGAGTGCCAGCTTGTCCTTGGTCAGGTCGACGCCATTATCCTTGCGAAACTCGCCCGCGAGGTATTCTACGATGCGCATGTCAAAGTCCTCGCCGCCGAGGAACGTGTCCCCGTTGGTCGATTTGACCTCGAACAGTCCATCGTCGATCTCGAGGATCGAGATGTCGAACGTGCCGCCGCCGAGGTCGTAGACGGCGATGGTCCGCGCCTCCTGCTTGTCGAGCCCGTAGGCGAGGGCGGCAGCCGTCGGCTCATTGATGATGCGTAGGACCTCAAGCCCCGCGATGCGGCCCGCGTCCTTGGTCGCCTGGCGCTGGGCGTCGTTGAAATAGGCAGGCACCGTGATGACCGCCTGGGTGACCGTCTCGCCCAGGTAGCTTTCGGCGGTCTCCTTCATCTTCTGCAGGATGAAGGCCGAAATCTGGCTCGGCGAATATTTCTCGCCCCGCACCTGGACCCACGCATCGCCATTGCCCCCGTCCACGATGGTGTAGGGAACCATCCCCTTGTCCTTCGTGACCATCGGGTCGTCGATGCGTCGCCCGATCAGCCGCTTGACGGCAAAGAGCGTGTTCATCGGGTTGGTGACCGCCTGCCGTTTCGCGGCCTGGCCCACGAGCCGTTCATCGTCGGTGAAGGCCACCATCGAGGGCGTCGTGCGCGCGCCCTCGGAATTCTCGATCACGCGGGGCTTTGCGCCGTCCATGATGGCGACGCAGGAGTTGGTCGTGCCGAGGTCGATACCGATCACTTTTCCCATGCGGGTCATCCTTCTCTTCAGTTGGCGATATCGGGAAACGGGTCCAAGCTGGCCCCCGCCTCCCATCCCGGAAGGCCCCCCGTCGCAGTGCCGAGGGACGTCGGAGTCGAACCGCGATATAGGCGCGGGCGGGAAAGGCTGCAAGCGCGGGGTGCGGCAAATCTCGCAGGCTCCGGGTTGACCCGGGCGGGGGCTCGCACGACGCTGCTGGCATGAACACGACCCCGGAAGCGACCCCAGAGGCGGCTCTATCGGCGCGCCGCGACACGATCCCCGACCCGATCCCCGAGATGATCCGCGGCGCGGCGCTCTATCGCCGCTTTCTGGACCCCGCGGCGCAGATGGCGCTCCTGGCCGACGTGCGCGCCATCGCCGCCGCCGCACCGCTGGTGCGCCATGTCACCCCGGGCGGGCGGGCCATGTCAGTGCGCATGACCGCCGCGGGGCGCTGCGGATGGGTCAGCGACCGGACCGGTTACCGCTACGCCCCCCGCCATCCCGCGGGCGGGGCCTGGCCGCCGATCCCTGCCCGCGTCCTCGCGGTCTGGGCGGCGGTCAGCTTCTGGCCCGCGCCGCCGGACAGTTGCCTGGTGAACTGGTACGACCCCACGGCGCGCATGGGACTGCACCAGGACCGCGACGAGGGCGACCTGACCGCCCCGGTCGTCTCGATCTCGCTCGGGGACACGGGCGTCTTCCGCCTCGGCGGCGTGACGCGGGGCGGGCGCACAGCGCGCATCGACCTGCAAAGCGGCGACGTGATCGTGCTGGGCGGCGAGGCGCGGCTCGCCCATCACGGCATCGACCGGATCCTGCCCGGCACCTCGACCCTGCTGGCCCAGCCGGGGCGCATCAACCTGACGCTGCGGGTGGTGGCGTGAAACCCGTTGCCGGGCGGGCGGCGCTCGCCCATGCTCTGCCGCAAAATGCGACCGGTGCGAAACGCGACCGGGGGAGGATCGGCCATGTTCACCGCTTCCATGGATTTCGCGCTGGGCGAGGATATCGATGCCTTGCGCGACAGTGTGCATCGCTGGGCGCAGGAGCGCGTGGCACCGATGGCGGCCGAGATCGACCGGTCCAACGCGTTTCCCCCGGCGCTCTGGCCCGAGATGGGCGCGCTCGGGCTGCTCGGGATCACGGTGGAGGAGGAGTGGGGCGGCACGGGCATGGGCTATCTCGCCCACACGGTGGCGATCGAGGAGATCGCGCGGGCCTCCGCCTCCGTCTCGCTCTCCTACGGTGCCCATTCCAATCTCTGCGTCAATCAGATCCGCCTCAACGGGACCGAGGCGCAGAAGGCGCGCTATCTGCCCGGTCTCGTCTCCGGCGCCCAGGTCGGCGCGCTCGCGATGTCCGAGGCGGGGGCGGGGTCGGACGTGGTGGGGATGAAGCTCCGGGCGGAAAAGCGCAACGACCGCTACGTGCTCAACGGGACGAAGTACTGGATCACCAACGGGCCTGATGCGGACACCCTCGTGGTCTATGCCAAGACCGACGCCGACGCGGGATCGCGGGGCATCACGGCGTTTCTGGTGGAAAAGGCGTTCAAGGGCTTTTCCGTCAGCCCCCATTTCGACAAGCTCGGGATGCGCGGCTCCAACACCGGCGAGCTGATCTTCGAGGATTGCGAGATCCCCTTCGAGAACGTGCTGGGCGAGGAGGGGCGGGGCGTCAGCGTCCTGATGTCCGGCCTCGACTATGAACGCGTGGTCCTGTCGGGCATCGGCATCGGCATCATGGCGGCCTGCATGGACCACGTGATGCCCTACATGCATGACCGTCGCCAGTTCGGCCAGAAGATCGGCGATTTCCAGCTGATGCAGGCCAAGATCGCCGACATGTACACCGCCATGAACACCGCCCGCGCCTATGTCTATGCCGTGGCGGCCGCCTGCGATCGCGGGCGCGTCACCCGCCAGGACGCCGCCGCCTGCGTGCTCTACGCCTCGGAACGCGCGATGGAGCAGTCGGTCCAGGCCGTACAGGCCATGGGTGGCGCGGGCTTCCTGAACGACAGTCCGGTCAGCCGCCTGATGCGGGACGCCAAGCTGATGGAAATCGGCGCGGGCACCAGCGAAATTCGCCGGATGCTCTGCGGGCGGGAGCTTATGCGGATCACGGCGTGACATTCTCGGGGCCGCGTGGCATGTGTAACGACATATGTCATGGAGACGCGAAATGACAAATGCGGCAGAAAAGATCACGCTTCGCGAGGGTGGCAGGATCGTCATTCCCGCGGCGATCCGGGAGGCGCTTGGCGTGCAGATCGGGGACGAGCTCATCGCGCGCTTCGAGGATGGCGAATTGCGCCTGACGACCCGGCTTGCCGCCATCCGCCGCATCCAGGAGCGGCTGGCCAAGTACAAGCAGCCCGGCGAGAGCGTGGTGGACGAATTCCTCGCCGAGCGCCGGTCGATGTGGGGCGAGGAGGAGTGACCGTTGTCTTGGACAGTTCGGCCCTGCTCGCCATCAGCTTCCGCGAGCGTGGGGCCGACCGCGCGCTCGCAGTCCTTCCCGAGGCCATCATGTCCACCGTCAACGCGAGCGAAGTCGTCGCCCGCTACATCGACCGCGGCGTGCCGGACGCGGAGGCCACGCTGACCTTTCTGGAATTCGACCTGCCCACACGGACCTTCGACACCGCACAGGCGCTCGACGCGGGCATCCTGCGTCGCGCCACCCGGGCCCGCGGCCTCTCGCTCGGCGATCGGGCCTGCCTCGCGCTTGCCCGCGCGACCGGGGCGCGGGTGATGACGGCCGACCAAACCTGGGCCGACCTC
The DNA here is from genome assembly GCA_031399375.1 of Paraoceanicella sp. Classification (GTDB taxonomy): domain Bacteria; phylum Pseudomonadota; class Alphaproteobacteria; order Rhodobacterales; family Rhodobacteraceae; genus Paroceanicella. Next base: position 320 of record JANNOT010000092.1, on the reverse strand, counting down.
GATCTGGGCGTGGAGATCGAGGTGATCCGGTGATCCTCACCTCCACCCTCTCGCCGCGGACCGATGCCGCCCGGGCCAACCGTGCGGCGCACGAGGCGGCGCTGGCGCAGGTTCGTGCGGCGGCCGAGGCGGCGGCGGCGGGTGGGGGGGCAGAGGCGCGGGCGCGGCATGCGGCGCGGGGCAAGATGGTGCCGCGGGCGCGGGTTGCCAACCTGCTCGACCCGGGCTCGCCGTTTCTCGAGATCGGGGCGACGGCGGCCCACGGCCTTTATGGCGGGGACGCGCCTGGCGCAGGGGTGATCGCGGGGGTCGGTCGGGTG
>JANNOT010000066.1:0-8043 GCA_031399375.1 Paraoceanicella sp. | reverse complement strand
CATGGGGGCGGCGGTGGCGACCGTGATGTTCGCGATCATCCTGGCAGGCGTTCTGCTCTACCTCTTCGGGGTGCAGCGGCGCATGACCCGGCACACGTTCTGAGCGGCGCCGATGTTCCGCACCCGCGCCTCGATGGCCCTCGCCCATGCAGCACTCCTCAGCTACGCGGTGATCGTGCTCTTCCCGATCCTGCTCGTGGTCATGAACAGCTTCAAGGAACGCCGGGCGATCTTTCGCGACCCGCTCGCGCCGCCGACGACCGAGAGCTTCTCGTTGATCGGCTACCGCGCGGTGCTGGAGAAGGGGGAGTTCGCACTCTACTTCGGCAACAGCCTGATCGTGACGGTGGCGACGCTCGCTCTGGTGCTCCTCCTCGGGGCCATGGCGGCCTGGGCGCTCAGCGAGTACCGGTTCCGCTTCTCCACCCTGGTCGGGCTCTACATGGCAATCGGCATCATGGTGCCGATCCGGCTCGGCACGGTGTCGATCCTGAACCTGATGGTCGATCTGGGCCTGGTGAACACGCTGACCGCGCTGGTCCTGGTCTACACCGCCCAGGGGCTGCCGCTCGCCATCTTCATCCTGGCCGAGTTCATCGGCCAGATCCCGCGCGAGCTGCGCGAGGCGGCGCGCTGCGACGGGGTGCCGGAGGTGGCGATCTTCGCCCGCATCGTCCTGCCCCTGATCCGGCCTGCCATGGCGACGGTGGCGGTGTTCACCATGGTGCCGATCTGGAACGACCTGTGGTTCCCGCTGATCCTCGCGCCCACCGGGGGCAACCAGACCGTGACGCTGGGGGTCCAGCAGTTCATCGGGCAGTACGTGACCGACTGGAACGCGGTGCTCGCGGCACTCAGCCTCGCCATCCTGCCGATCCTGGGGCTCTACCTGATCTTTTCCCGCCAGCTCATCCGGGGCCTGACCTCGGGCGCGGTGAAGTGAGGATGGTGAAGTGAGGATGGCGAAGTGAGGGGGGCGCCATGGCCGACGTGACGATGCGCGGGCTCTCCAAGAGCTTCGGCCCGGCCGAGGTCCTGCGGGGCATCGACCTCGACGTTGCGGATGGCGAGTTCGTGGTGCTGGTCGGCGCGTCGGGCTGCGGGAAATCCACGCTCCTGCGCATGGTCGCGGGGCTCGAGACGATCACGGCAGGCGACCTGCATATCGGCGCGCGGCGGGTGAACGACCTGCCCCCCGCGGCGCGGCGGATCGCCATGGTGTTCCAGTCCTACGCGCTCTACCCCCACATGAACGTGGGCCAGAACATGGCCTTCGGCCTTCGCTATGCGGGGATCCGGGGGGCCGAGGCAGACGCGCGGGTGGCGAAGGCGGCAGCGGTGCTGAAGATCGACCACCTCCTCGCCCGCCTGCCGCGGGACCTGTCGGGCGGGCAGCGCCAGCGGGTCGCCATCGGCCGGGCGATCGTGCGCGAGCCGGACGTGTTTCTCTTCGACGAGCCGCTCTCGAACCTCGACGCGTCCCTGCGCGCCTCGACCCGGGTCGAGATCGCAAAGCTCCACCACATGCTGCGCGCCACCACGATCTACGTGACCCATGACCAGGTGGAGGCGATGACCCTCGCCGACCGGATCGTGGTGATGAACGCGGGGACCGTCGAGCAGGTGGGCACACCGATGACCCTCTACGAGCGGCCCGCGACACGGTTCGTCGCGGGGTTCATCGGCAGCCCGCGGATGAACTTCTTCGACGACGGGGCGGTGGGCGTGCGGCCCGAGCATCTGGCGCTGGGGTTGCGGGACGGCGCGCTGCATGTCACGGGACGGGTCGAGGTGGTGGAGCGGCTGGGCGAGATCGCCCATGTCCATGTCGCAGTCCCGGGGGCCGGGACGGTGATCGTCGAGGCCCGCGGGGGCGACCCCCTTCCGGCCATCGACACCGAGGTGACCGCCACCGCCCAGCCCCGGCACCTCCACCGCTTCGACTTGGACGGGCGGCGGATAGGCTAGCCCTGGCCCGCCGCACGGGCCCGGCCATGGGCGGCGTCATAGACCTCCATCAGCCGGGACTGGTCGACGGCGGTATAGACCTGGGTGCTCGACAGGCTTGCATGGCCAAGCAGGTCCTGGATGGTGCGAAGGTCGCCGCCCGCGGACAAAAGATGCGTGGCAAAGGAATGGCGCAGCGCGTGGGGCGTTGCCGTCGCGGGCAGGCCGAGCGCGGCGCGTGCCGTCGCCATGACGGCCTGGAGGTGCCGGGCCCCGAGCGCGCCGCCCCGAACGCCGAGAAAGAGCGCGTCGCCCCGCGTCGGGGCATGGGGGCAGAGCCTGCGGTAGAGCTCGACCGCGGCGCGGGCGGCGGGGATGACGGGAACCAGCCGGTCGCGCCCGCCCTTGCCCGTGACACGCAGCATCTCGGGCAGGGGTGCGTCGGCCTGGGTCAGCCCCAGCGCCTCGGAAATGCGCAGCCCCGCGCCCCAGAGCAGGGTCAGGACCGCCGCGTCCCGCGCCGCGACCCAGGGCGCGGGATGGGCGGCCGCCCCGGCGATCAGCGCCCGTGCCGCATCGGGGTCCACGGGTCGGGGCAGGGGGCGGCGGCTCCGCGGCGCGCGCAGGGCGAGGGCCCTGGGGCTCTCGATCCCCCGCGCTTCGGCCAGCCAGCGGTGGAACGCGCGGACCGCGGCCACCGCGCGTGCGATGCTCGCCGGGGCAAGCCCGCGCCCCCGCGCGTCGGCCAGCCAGGCGCGCAGGTCGGACTGGCTCAACCCCGCAAGGTCGGACGGCGCCAGTGCCGCCCCGCGGTGGCGCGCGAGAAAACCCAGGTACCCCCCGACGTCGCGGCGATATGCGGTGCAGGTCAAGGCCCGCGCCCCGCGGAGCGCGGACAGTTGCGCGATCCAGTCGACCAGCAGGGCCTCGGCCGCCTGGGTCATCCGAGCCAGCGGCGCAGCGTCCGCTCGAACACCCCGCCGAGGAACCCGAGCAGGTCGGTGCCCTGGTCCGGGCTGAAGCGCCGGGCATCCTCGGCGCCGAAGGCGAGGAGCGCGGGCCCGCGACGGGGGCCGAGGTCGAGGCGCATCAGCGCCTCGGACCGCAGCCATCCCGCCTCGTCGCCCCAGACGGCAGGGGCCGCATCGTCCATGCGCCGGAGTGTGACCGCCGCCGCGCGCGACCCGGCATAGGTGGCAATCCCGCCGGGGGCGAGCGTCACGACCGTGCGCATCTGCGCCCCCGCGGGCCCGACCGGCGTGCCCGGCGCGACCCCGTCGGTCTCCACGCAAAGCCGCACGAGATCGAGCGACAGGATCTCCGGCACCGCGGTCCCCAGCGCCGTCAGGACACCGCGGAAATCGGTCGCCTCGAGGATGGTGAGCACGGCCCGGTGCACCTGCTGGGTGCCCGCGAGGTTCTCGTAGGCCGCGGCGATCACCGTGCGGTGGGTATGCTCGAGCCGCCCCAGCCGATGTTCCAGCCGCTCCACCAGCACCCCGCGCAGGTCCACGACGTTGCGCCCCTGGGGCCCCGCGCCCGCGCGGATCAGCGCCTCGATCACGTCGCGGTCGGCGAGGATCGCATCGGGGTTTTCCAGGATGCGATGGCGCAGCGCGGCCTGTTCGTCGGTCTGGTGCATCCGGCCCCCGGTCTGTCAAGAGCGCCGGATAAGCATCCCTGACCGTTACAGAATCTTCTGACCCGTCTTAGCCCAGTCCTTCAGGAAAGTCTCCAGCCCTCTGTCGGTCAGCGGGTGGGAAATCAGCCCCTTGAGCACCGATGGCGGCACCGTCGCCACGTCGGCGCCCAGCTTTGCCACCGCGGTGACGTGGTTGGCCGTGCGGACCGAGGCGGCGAGGATTTCCGTCCGGAACCGGTAGTTGTCATAGATCTGGCGGATATCGGCGATCAGCTGCATGCCGTCCATGTTGATGTCGTCGAGCCGCCCGATGAAGGGCGAGATGAACGACGCCCCCGCCTTGGCCGCCAACAGCGCCTGGTTCGCCGAGAAGCAGAGGGTGACGTTGACCATCTTGCCCTCGCCCGTCAGGACCTTGCACGCGCGCAGCCCGTCCCAGGTCAGCGGCAGCTTGACGGCGATGTTGGACGCGATCTCGGCCAGCTTGCGGCCCTCGGCGATCATCTCGTCGGCCTTCACCGCGGCGACCTCGGCGCTGACGGGCCCGGGGACCAGCGCGCAGATCTCTCGCGTGACCTCGATGATGTTGCGCCCCGATTTCAGGATCAGCGACGGGTTGGTGGTCACCCCGTCCACCATCCCGGTTTCGGCAAGCTCGGCGATCTCGCTCACTTCGGCGGTGTCGACAAAGAATTTCATGGTCCCATCCCCTTCCCGCGCGCACCGCGTCGGCCGCGTGCCGCTGGCGGTTGCCACCGGCGGGTGACGGCGCGATAACGCGGGCTGGACCATAGCGCAAGGCGCGCGGGCCGGGAACTGGCCAGGAACTGGAGAGCGGCGTGGACGAGGCGTGGTTCGCGGAGGGTGCGGCGGTCGCAGTCCTGACGCCCGAGCCGCTGGACCGGCTGCTCGACTACCGCGCCCCCCCGGGTGGGGTGGCGACGGGGGCCTTCGTCCTGGTGCCCCTGGGGCCGCGCCAGGTGATCGGCGTCGTCTGGGGCCTGGGCAGCGGCGCGTTCGACCGCGCCCGCCTGCGCGAGGTGGGGCAGATCCTCGACGTGCCGCCGATGCGCCCCGCGCTGCGGGCGTTCCTCGCCCGGGCGGCGGACTACACCCTGACGCCGCTGAACGACATGCTGCGCCTTGCCACCCGCGCACCGGGGCTGGTGGGTCCGCCCGCGACCCGCCGGGTGCTGCGTCCCGGGCTGCCCCCGGTCGAGATCACGCCCGCGCGGACCCGAGTCCTCGCGGCGCTGGCCGAGATGGGGGGCGCGGGCCTGCCCGCCGCCGAGCTGGCGCGCGCGGCGGGGGTGGGCGCCGGCGTGGTCAGGGCGCTCCTGGCCCAGGGCGGGCTGGTCGAGGCGCAGGCGGACCGCGACCCGCCCTATCCCCGGCTCGACCCGGACGCCCCGGCGCGAGCGCTTTCGCCCGCACAGGCTGCAGCGGCGGCGGTGCTGCGCGGCACGGTGGCGGCCGCGACCTACACGACGACGCTTCTGAAGGGGGTCACGGGGTCGGGAAAAACCGAGGTCTACCTCGAGGCGGTGGCCGAGGCGCTCGCCCGCGGGCGCCAGGCGCTGGTGCTCCTGCCCGAGATCGCCCTGACCGTCACCTTCCTGACCCGGGTCGAGGCGCGCTTCGGCGCCCGGCCCGCGGAATGGCATTCCGGCGCCGCCCCGGGCGAGCGCCGCCGCTGCTGGCGCGGCGTCGCCTCGGGCGAGGCGCGGCTGGTGATCGGCGCGCGCTCCGCGCTCTTCCTGCCGTTCCGCGATCTCGGGCTGATCGTGATCGACGAGGAACATGACGGGTCCTACAAGCAGGAGGACGGCGTGCTTTACCATGCCCGCGACATGGGCGTGCTGCGCGCGGCGCTCGAGGGGGCGGCCGTCATCCTCGCCTCGGCCACGCCGTCGCTGGAACCCTGGTCCAATGCCCGGTCGGGCAAGTACGCCCGGCTCGACCTGCCCGACCGGTTCGGCGCGGCGGTGATGCCCCGGCTTGCCCCCATCGACCTGCGGGCGGACCCCCCGGCGCCGGGCTGCTGGATCGCCCCCCCGCTTGCGCGTGCGATCGAGACGCGGCTGGCCCGGGGCGAGCAGTCGCTCCTCTTCCTCAACCGCCGGGGCTATGCGCCGCTCACGCTCTGCCGGGCCTGCGGGCAGCAGGTCGGGTGCCACCAGTGCGACGCGCGCATGGTCGAGCACCGCTTTCTCGCCCGCCTGATGTGCCACCAGTGCGGGGCGACGACGCCGATCCCCATCGCGTGCCCCTCCTGTGGGGTCGAGGGGCGGATGGCCGCCCTCGGCCCCGGGGTGGAGCGGCTGGCCGAGGAGGTCACGGCGCGCTTTCCCGGCGCACGGGCGGCGATCCTGTCGTCGGACATGGCGGGCACCGCGCGCGAGCTGAAGGCGCGGATCGAGGCGATCGCGGCGGGCGAGGCGGACATCGTGATCGGCACCCAGCTTGTCGCCAAAGGGCACAATTTCCCGCTCCTCACCCTCGTGGGGGTGATCGACGCGGATCTCGGCCTGATGGGGGGGGATCTCCGGGCGGCGGAAAAGACGTTCCAGCTCCTCGCCCAGGTCGCGGGGCGCGCGGGGCGGGCCGAGGCGCCGGGCGAGGCGCTGATCCAGACCCACCTGCCCGACCATCCGGTGATCCGGGCGATCCTGTCGGGCGCGGACGAGGCATTCTGGACGGCCGAGGCGGCAGAGCGCGTGGCCGCCGGCGCGCCGCCCCATGGCCGCATGGCGGGCGTGATCGTGAGCGGCGCGGACGAGGCCGCGACCTTCGCCCATGCCCGCGCGCTCGCCCGGGCCGATGCGCCCCTGGGCCGCGCGGGCATCCGCCTCTTCGGCCCCGCCCCCGCCCCCGTCGCGCGGATCCGCGGCCAGAGCCGGGTCCGCCTCCTGCTCAAGGCGCCGCGCGCCGCCCCCCTCCAGGCTGCCGCCCGGGCCTGGCGCGACGCTGTCCCGGCCCCGCGCGGCATCCGCGTCCAGATCGACATCGACCCCATGACCTTTTTCTGACCTGCCTTGTCTTGCTCTGCTCTGCTCTGCTCTGCCCTGCCCTGCCCTGCCTTGCTCTGACCGCCCCTGTCAGGTTCGCGGGGGGTGAGTCGGGCCGGGTCAAGGCTGCGCAGCACCCCCGGAACGGGGGCTTGGCCTTGACGCGGCCCGACTCGCCCCGACCCTCGAGGAGGCGCCTTGAGAAGCAGCCTGCTGCTCAAGCGCCTCTCAGCATCTGGGGACCCCGCCACACCCCGCGCCCCGCCGCCCCTCGGGCGCTGACCGCGCCCCATGGCCAAACCCCGCCCGCTTCGCTATAGCGACCCCGGTTTTCCCCCGTGCGCGAGTGCTGCCCATGACCGTGCCCCACCCCGTCCTGCGCCCCCAGCCCGGCATCCTCGGGATCGCCGCCTATGTGGGGGGCGAGAGCGCGCTGCCCGGGGCGAACCGGGTGCTGAAGCTGTCGTCGAACGAAAACCCGTTGGGGCCGAGCCCGCTTGCGGTCGCGGCGTACCGGGCGGCGGCGGACCGGCTCGCGCTCTATCCCGATCCGTCCCATGGCGGGCTGCGCACCGCGATCGGCGAGGTCCATGGCCTGGACCCCGCGCGGATCGTCTGCGGGGCAGGGTCGGACGAGCTCCTGACCCTGTTCGCCCAGGCCTATGCCGGGCCGGGGGACGAGGTGATCCACACGTCCCACGGCTTTTCCATCTACCGCATCGCGGCCCAGGCCGCCGGGGCGACCCCGGTGGAGGTGGCGGAGCACGAGCGGGTGGTGGACGTGGACGCCATCCTCGCCGCCTGCACGGATCGCACCCGGCTCGTCTACGTCGCCAATCCGGCGAACCCCACCGGGACGCGGCTGCCCGATGCGGAGGTCGCGCGCCTGGCCGCGGGCCTGCCCGCGAAGGCGCTGCTCGTCCTCGACGGCGCCTATGCCGAGTATGTACGGGAGCCGGGCTTCGACGCGGGCCGCGCGCTGGTGGGTGCGCGGGAGAACGTGGTGATGACCCGGACGTTCTCGAAGATCCACGGCCTCGCCGCCTTGCGCGTCGGCTGGGCCTATGGACCGCCCCATGTCGTGGACGTGCTGTCGCGCATCCGCGGGCCCTTCAACCTCTCGTCCCCCGCGCTGGCCGCGGCCGAGGCTGCGGTGCGCGACCGCGACTGGACCGACCGGTGTTCGGTCGAGAACGAGGTCTGGCGCGACTGGCTGGTCAAGGCGCTGGGGCGTGCGGGCGTCCCCTGCGACGGGCCGGAGGCGAACTTCGTCCTCGCGCGCTTCGCCGACCCGGACACCGCGCTCGCCTGCGATGGGGCACTGCGCGGCCGGGGCATCCTCGTGCGGCGGGTCGGGGGCTACGGCTTGCCCGCCGCGCTGCGCATCACCGTCGGCGATGCCGACGGCTGCCAGCGGGTCGCCGCCGCCATCGGTGATTTCATGGG
>JANNOT010000041.1:0-13939 GCA_031399375.1 Paraoceanicella sp. | reverse complement strand
CCTGGGCCAAGCCGATGCTGGAGATCCTCGCGGGCATTCCCACCGTGGTCTACGGCTTTTTCGCCGCGATCACCGTGGCGCCGGTCATCCGCGGCTTCGGGGAATCCCTGGGGCTGTCGGTCGCCTCGGAAAGCGCGCTCGCGGCCGGGGTGGTGATGGGGATCATGATCATCCCGTTCATCTCGTCGCTCTCGGATGACGTGATTAACGCCGTACCCCAGAGCCTGCGGGACGGATCCTACGGGCTGGGCGCGACCAAGGCCGAGACGATCCGCCAGGTCGTTCTCCCCGCGGCCCTGCCCGGGATCGTCTCGGCCGTCCTTCTCGGCATGTCCCGCGCCGTGGGCGAGACGATGATCGTCGTGATGGCCGCGGGGCAGGGGGCGAACCTCTCGATCAATCCGCTGGAGGCGGTGACGACGGTGACCGTGCAGATCGTGATGCTCATCACCGGCGATACCGAGGCGTCGACCGCCGCGGGCCCCGCCTTCACCCTGGGGTTCACGCTGTTCTGCATCACGCTTGCACTGAACATCATCGCGCTGCGGATCGTCCGCAGATACCGCGAAATGTACGACTGAGGACCGCCGCGCCATGGTAGACATGTCCATCCTTTCCAGCCACCACGGCAGCAAGGCGGCGGCGGACCGGTCGCGTCAGCGGCACTGGGCGGAAATCCGGCTGAAGGCCTACGGGATCGCGGCGATCAGCATCGCGGGCTTGGCGCTCGTGGCACTGCTGTGGTCGGTCTTTACCAAGGCGGGCCTCGTGCTGACGGAAAGCTATCTGACCCTGCCGGTGACGATTTCGGCCGACGAGGTTGACCCGGCGGCCCCGAATACAGGCGATTTCAATGGTCTGCGGCAGCAGGCGCTGCGCGCCGCGTTCCCCCAGGTGGAGGACCGGGCCGGGCGCCGCGCGCTGTCGGACCTGACCAGCGGCGGATCGACCTTCGACCTGCGCGACGCGGTCGTGCGCGACCCCGCGATGATCGGGAAGACGGTTCCCTTCCGCTTCCTCGCCTCGGATGACGTCGATCTCTACCTCAAGGGCGAGTTCGGCACCCTGACCCCCGCCACCCATAGCGGGCGGCTGTCGATGACGATCACGGGGGACGCGGCGGAGCTTTTCTCCACCGCCAATGATTTCGGCGTGATCCTGGCGCTGACCAAGTCCGAGCTGATCGAGCAGGCCCGCTTCCAGCGCCGCCAGGCGGCGTTGCAGGAAAACGGACGGCGGGTCACGGCTGAGAACGCCGCGGCGATGGCCGATGGCGCGGCGAAGGACGCAGCACTCGCCCAGGCGCAGACCTTTGCCACCGAGCGCGACCGGCTGGCCGGGATCGCCGACGGATACGAGGCCCGGGCGGCCCGGGCGGGCGGAACGGAGGAGCTGACGTCGTCCGTCGCCTCGGTCCTGATCCGTGCCCAGGGCGGGTGGTTCAAGTTGACCGAGGTGTCGCTGACCGGCGCGCGCGCCCAGGTGATCGTGCCCCCGACGAGCACGGACGAGATGGGACCCGAAAGCTGGGGGGTTCTGGTCAACGACCTGCCCGAGGCATCGCGCAAGCTGACCGATGCCCAGATCGTCTGGGTCGAGTCGTTGCGCGAACGCGGCGCCGTCGACAGCAGTTTCAACTGGCGGTTCCTGAGCGCGGGCGACAGCCGAGAGGCGGAACTGGCCGGGGTCTGGGGCGCGGTCGTGGGATCGTTCTGGACGATGCTCGTGACATTCTGCATCGCATTCCCCATCGGCGTGCTTGCCGCCATCTATCTTGAGGAATTTGCGCCCAAGAACTGGATCACCGACCTGATCGAGGTCAACATCAACAACCTCGCGGCCGTGCCCTCGATCGTCTACGGGCTTCTCGGGCTCGCGGTATTCCTCAACGTCTTCGGCGTGCCACGATCCGCACCGCTTGCGGGCGGGATGGTGATCGCGCTGATGACCGTGCCCACGATCATCATTGCCTCGCGCGCCTCGATACGGGCCGTGCCGCCCTCGATCCGGGACGCGGCGCTGGGGATCGGGGCGTCCAAGCTGCAGACGAGCTTTCATCATGTCCTGCCGCTGGCCATGCCGGGGATCCTGACCGGGACCATCATCGGGATGGCCCATGCGCTGGGCGAGACGGCGCCCCTGATCATGATCGGCATGGTGGCGTTCATCGTGGACATCCCGGGCGGGGTGCTCGAGCCTGCGACGGCGCTTCCCGTGCAGGTCTATCGCTGGTCAGACTTCCCCGAGCGGGCGTTCGAGGCCAAGACCGCTGCGGCGATCTGCGTGCTTCTCGTGTTTCTCATCTTGATGAACGCCATCGCGGTGTTCCTGCGCAAACGTTTCGAGCGCCGCTGGTAAGCGCGGCAGGGGTGAACAGCATGACCAACCAGACCCTCAACGACCGCAAGGTCGGGCACCAGGACGTGAAGATCGCGGCAAAGGGCGTGGACGTGTTCTACGGGTCCAGCCATGCGATCAAGCATGTGGACGTGAGCATTCTCGACAAGACGGTAACCGCGTTCATCGGCCCGTCGGGCTGCGGCAAATCCACATTCCTGCGCTGCCTGAACCGGATGAACGACACCATCTCGATCTGCAAGGTCACCGGCGACATCCTGCTCGACGGCAAGGACATCTATGACCGCGAGGTGGACCCGGTGCAGCTCCGCGCCAAGGTCGGCATGGTGTTCCAGAAGCCCAATCCGTTCCCCAAGTCGATCTACGACAACGTGGCCTACGGGCCCCGTATCCACGGGCTGGTGGCGACCAAGCCCGATCTGGACGATGTCGTGGAACAGTCGCTGAAGCGCGCGGCGATCTGGAACGAGGTCAAGGACCGCCTGCAGGACCCCGGCACGAGCCTGTCGGGCGGCCAGCAGCAGCGGCTCTGCATCGCGCGGGCCATTGCCACGGCACCCGAGGTCCTGCTGATGGACGAGCCGTGCTCCGCGCTCGACCCCATCGCGACCGCGCAGGTCGAGGAGCTGATCGACGACCTGCGGTCGAACTATTCGGTCGTGATCGTCACCCATTCCATGCAGCAGGCCGCGCGCGTCAGCCAGAAGACCGCCTTCTTCCACCTGGGCATCATCGTCGAATATGACGACACGACCAAAATCTTCACCAATCCGACCGACCAGCGCACGCAGGACTACATCACCGGCCGGTTTGGCTGATCCGGCGGTATTCCCCGCCCCAGGAGACCCCGATGGGACCGCATATCGTCACGTCGTTTGACGACGATCTTCTGGCGATTCAGGCCAAGATTTCCGAGATGGGGGGGCTCTGCGAAGAGCTCCTGTCCCATGCCCTCGACGCGGTAGAGACGCGTGATGCGGAGCTTGCCGCCGACGTGATCGAGCGCGACAAGCGGCTGGACAAGCTGGAGATCGAGGTCGCGGACCTGACCACCCAGGTCATCGCCCGGCGCCAGCCCATGGCGCAGGACCTGCGGTTCCTGATCTCGGCGCTGAAGATGTCCGCGACGCTGGAGCGGGTCGGGGATCTGGCCAAGAACATCGCAAAGCGCGGGGTCTATCTCGCCAACGCACGGCCGGTGAAGGTGTCGTCCTCGATCGTGCGGATGGGCCAGCAGACGCTGGCGCAGCTGACCGAGGTGCTCGACGCGCACACGGCGCGCGACACCGCGCTCGCCGTTTCGGTCTGGCGCAAGGACGTGGAGCTGGACGAGACATACAACGCGCTCTTCCGCGAGGTGCTGACCTACATGATGGAGGATCCGCGGACCATCGGCCTGGGGTCCCAGCTTCTGTTCATTGCGAAAAACCTCGAACGCATCGGCGATCACACGACCCATATCGCCGAACTGATCTACTACGTGGTCGAGGGCACCGCCCTCGGCGACGATCGTCCCAAGGGCGAGCCGATCTCGCTCGACGGCGTCGGGTCCTGAACGGAGGCATGAGGCATGGCAGCGCGGGTTCTGGTCGTCGAGGACGAAGAGGCGCTGAGCGAGCTTCTGACCTATAACCTCGTGAAGGAAGGCTTCACCGTCTCCACTGCCCCCGACGGGGACGAGGCGCTGATCGCGCTGGACGAGGAGAAGCCCGACCTCGTCCTGCTCGACTGGATGCTGCCCAACGTCTCGGGGATCGAGATCGCCCGCCAGATCCGCGCCCGCGCCCAGACGCGCGAAATCCCGATCATCATGCTGACCGCGCGGGGGGCGGAAGAGGACCGGGTCCGGGGGCTGGAGATCGGGGCGGACGACTACCTGACCAAGCCGTTCTCGATGACCGAGCTTGTCGCGCGGATGCGCGCGGTCCTGCGCCGCACGCGGCCGACGCTGGCGGGCGACGTGGCGACGTTCGGCGACATCGTGCTGGACCGCGAGACCCGCCGCCTGCGCCGGGGCAGCCGGGACGTCCATCTCGGCCCGACCGAATATCGCCTGCTGGACGTGCTGATGCAGCGCCCGGGCCGGGTGTTCAGCCGCGAACAGCTCCTCGACCGGGTCTGGGGCAACGATGTCTACGTGGAGATCCGCACGGTCGATGTCCATGTGGGCCGCCTGCGCAAGGCGCTGAACCGGCGCGGCGAGCGCGACCCGATCCGCACCGTGCGCAGCGCGGGCTACGCGCTCGACGAAACCTATACCGGCGGCTGACCGCTCAGCGGCTGCCGGACTTGCGGTCGCGCCGGCTCGACATCGGCTGGAACGCCACGGCCACATGGGCGTCGCAATAGGGCTTTCCCGCCTGCGCCGGCAGGCCGCAGAACCAGAAATCGTCGGTGGCCGGGTCGCCGATCGGCCATTTGCACGTGCGCTCGGTCAGTTGCATCAGGTGCAGGCGCTTCGCGCGCCGCTCGACCTCGGACAGGTTCGCGATCGCCTCGGCATTCTCCTCGACCACCGGCGGGGCCGGTGGGGCGACGAGCGTCGGCGGTGCGGCGGGGCGCCGCGGCGCGTCTTTCAGGGCCGGGCGCGGCTCGGGCGCGGGCTCCACGGGTTCTTCCACTTCGATCACCTCGGGCTCGGGCGCCGCTGCCGTTTCGGCGGCGGGTGCCTTGCCGTCTTCCTTGGCGCCGGTGACCCGATTTGACAGGCCGAGCCGGTGCACCTTTCCAATCACAGCGTTGCGCGTGACCCCGCCCAGCGATTTCGCGATCTGGCTTGCGCTCTTGCCCTCGTTCCACATCGACTTGAGCTGTTCGACGCGGTCGTCGGTCCAGGACATGCACGCTCTCCAATGGGGGCTGGCTTCCCGATCAGTATATCTGGTGCGGCGTCCCGGTTACAAGAACCGCCTAACGCAGGGGCGGTCCATGCACCCAGGTCGTGAGCGAGTGGCGCACCCCGCCCGTGACCGGCGTGACGCGGTGGAGCGTGACGCTGGGAAAGACCGTGGCGCTGCCCTGGGTGCAGTCCGCGGCCCGGATCCGCCCGTCGGGGTTCAGTTCCAGCACCCCGCCCGCATAGCTGGCGGGATCCGTCAGCTGGATGACCACCGTCAGCTTCCTCCGCGCGGCCAGTGGCCCGCCGCCGGTATCGCCGTGCCAGTCGAAATGCCCCGCATCGGCCGCCTCGTAGCGGGCGATCTGAAGGCGTTCCTCGAACCCGTCGAGCACGAATGCGAACTGCCGGTTCACCTTGGCCACCACATCCACGACCGCCGCCATCACCCAGGCATGGGCACCGGCTTCGTCGAGCCAGACGAGCCCCGCGCGCCGCAGGGCGGGCGATGCGACACCCCCGACGAGGGCTGCGGGGACATAGGCGTCGCCTGCCGCCGCGACGAGCCGGTCGCAGTCACGGGGGTCGATGGCGCAGGGCACGGTGAGCGGGGCAAGCATGCCACGGCTCTGCCATCCCGGTCGCCAGGGCGCAAGTCCGTCCGCCGACGCCGTTGACATGGCGTGTCCTTTGCCGCTTCCTTCGCTGACCCCGCCGCCAGGCCGCCCGCGGGTCCTGGGGCATTTCCGGCGGCCCTGCGAGGAGAGATGACGTGATCACGCCCGTCCTGCCGACCTATGCGCGGGCCCCCCTTGCCTTTGTGAAGGGCGAGGGGTCCTGGCTCGAGACCGATACCGGCGAGCGCTTCCTTGATCTGGGCGCCGGCATTGCCGTGAACGCGCTCGGCCATGCGAACCCGGTGCTGGTGCGCGCATTGGAGGAGCAGGCGCGACGCCTCTGGCATACCTCGAACCTCTACCGCATCCCCAACCAGGAGGCGCTGGCTGAGGCGCTGGTCGAGGCAACCTTCGCCGACACGACGTTCTTCACGAATTCGGGGGCCGAGGCCATCGAATGCGCGGTGAAGATGGCGCGCAAGTATTTCCACCACACGGGCCAGCCCGAGCGGGTGCGGATCATCACCTTCGAGGGGTCGTTCCACGGGCGGACGATCACCGGCATTTCCGCCTCCGGCTCGGAAAAGATGACCAAGGGGTTCGGGCCGCTCCTGCCCGGCTTCGACGTTCTGCCGTTCGGCGATCATGAGGCGCTGAAGGCCGCGATCGGGCCCGAGACGGCGGCGATCCTCATCGAGCCGATCCAGGGCGAGGGCGGGATCCGCCCCGTGCCGCGCCAATGCCTGCAAGGTCTGCGGGCGCTCTGTGACGAGCACGGGATCCTCCTGATCCTCGACGAGATCCAGTGCGGCATGGGCCGCACGGGCAAGCTCTTTGCCCATGAATGGGCCGGGATCACCCCCGACATCATGGCGGTGGCCAAGGGCATCGGTGGCGGCTTTCCCCTCGGGGCGTGCCTGGCCACCGAGCGCGCGGCCTCGGGCATGACCGCGGGCACCCACGGGTCCACCTATGGCGGCAACCCGCTTGGCTGCGCCGTGGGCCTGGCCGTCATGGGCGAGATGACGAGGCCCGGTTTCCTCGACCAGGTCAGCCGCGTGGCGGGGCACTTGCGCCAGCGCCTCGCGGGGCTTGTTGCGGCCCATCCCGACATCTTCGCGGGCGTGCGGGGCGAGGGGCTGATGATCGGCGTGGTCTGCATCCCGCCCAACACGGATGTGGTGCGTGCGGGCTATGACGCCCATGTGCTGACCGTGCCCGGGGGGGCGAACGTCATCCGCCTGCTGCCCCCGCTGACCATCACCGAGGCCGAGATCGACGATGGCGTCGCCCGGCTCGACCGGGCGGCACGCGCGCTGGAGCAGGCCATGGTCCCCGCCAAATGACCCGGCATTTCCTCGACCTCCATAAGGTGGAGGCGCCGGATCTGCGCGGTATCCTCGATCGGGCGCGGGGGATGAAGGCCGGGCGTGGGGGCCTGCCCCGCGGTGCCCGCGATGCGGACCAACCGCTCGCGGGTCGGATCGTGGCGCTGGTGTTCGAGAAACCCTCGACGCGGACGCGCATCAGCTTTGACGTCGGCATCCGCCAGATGGGCGGCGAGACCATGGTGCTGTCGGGGGCCGACATGCAGCTCGGCCATGGCGAGACGATCGCCGACACGGCCCGGGTCCTGTCGCGCTACGTCGATGCGATCATGATCCGCACCTATGAGGAGACGACGCTGATCGAGATGGCCGAGCATGCGAGTGTGCCGGTCATCAACGGGCTGACCAACCGCTCGCATCCCTGCCAGATCATGGCGGATGTGATGACCTACGAGGAGCATCGCGGCCCCATCGCCGGGCGCCGGGTGGTCTGGGCGGGCGACGGGAACAATGTCTGCGTCAGCTTCGTGCACGCCGCGGTGCAGTTCGGGTTCGACTTCGTCTTCACCGGCCCCGCCACGCTCGACCCCGATCCGGCCGTGATCGCCTGGGCGCAGGCGCAGGGCGCGTCGGTCAGGGTCGAGCGCGACCCGGCCCGCGCGGTCGAGGGCGCCAATCTGGTGGTCACCGACGCCTGGCTATCGATGCATGACCCCCAGAGCGCCCGCGAGCGCCGCCACAACCAGCTTCGCCCCTACCAGGTGGATGCAGCCCTGATGGCGCGGGCAAATCCCGATGCGCTTTTCATGCATTGCCTGCCGGCCCACCGCGGCGAGGAGGCAACGGGCGAGGTCATGGACGGCCCCCATTCCGTCATCTTCGACGAGGCAGAGAACCGGCTGCACGCCCAGAAGGGCATCCTGCGGTGGTGTCTGGGGGTCTGAGCGGGGGCCTGAGTGGGGTCTGACCGCTGGCGGTCAGGTCCGGACCGGTCGCCAGCGATCAAAGGCGAGGTGGAACGCATAGGTATAGGCCACGTAGAATATGGTCAGCCCGATATCGACCATCAGCGCCTCGACGACCCCGTAGCCGCCGATGGCCATGACCAGCGGCAGGGTCACGGCGATCGCGGTGATCTCGTGCGACGCGGCATGGACCAGCCGCCACCGCGCGGGGCGGTCGCTGGCCCGGCGCCCGGTCATGCGCAGGTCGATGATATCGAACGCGGCATTGTGAAGCGGAGCCCAGAGCATGACCGCCGCGGCCAGGGTTGCAATCAGGATCGCCCCCTCCGCCACCCCCTCTCCGGCGATGGCGACATAGAGCGGGGTGACGAGGACGAGACCGATCGCCTCGAAGATGATTGCCTGCATCATGCGCTCGCGCAGGGAACGAAGTGCCATCTGACCTGTGCTCCAGAAATGTCTGATGGCGTTAACCATTGCTTAACTCGCGTGAGTTGCGCGTGAGTTCAGCGTGACGTTCGGCAGGCCGCCCCGGTGCTGCACGGGGGATGCCCGGGGGGTGCACGGGCTGGGGGGCCCGGAAACCCCTTGCTTTCGCGGGTGCAGCAGATTATCTCCCGCCCAACGGAGCAGATTGTCTTCGGCAAATTCTCGCTGTTCGCATCCACCGCCCAGTGCACCGGATCTGGAAGCAGCGGTCCCCGCCTCGATGGCGGGTAGCGATAGCGCAAGGTGCGGGTTAGGGTCCGCACTCCGTCGCCCCCCGATTTACGTCGCCGCCAGTCGCGCTTGGTGGTGATATGCCGTGACGCCCGTCGGGGTGTCGCACCAGGAGACGATTTGACCTCTGAGAACATGACGCCCGCCGTGGCGCCCGCACTCGACGCTGCCCAGACACCAGCCCCGCAGGCGGCCGAGGGCTTTGCCGCCTTCGGTCTCGCCGATCCCATCCTGCGCGCGCTGAAGGCCGCCGGGATGGTCACGCCCACCCCGATCCAGGCCCAGGCCATCGGCCCGCAGATGGTGGGGCGCGACATTCTGGGGATCGCCCAGACCGGCACGGGCAAGACCGCGGCCTTCGCGCTGCCGATCCTGCACCAGATCCTGGCGCTCAAGGGGCGTCCGTCGCCCCGCACCGCGCGGGCGCTGGTGCTCGCGCCGACCCGCGAGCTTGCCGTGCAGATCGACGAGGCGTTCCGCACCTTCGCCAACGGTGCGCGGCTGACCACGGCGCTGGTGCTGGGCGGCGTCTCGCGCTCGTCCCAGATCCGGCGGATGGAGCGGGGCGTCGATGTGCTCGTCGCCACCCCCGGCCGCCTGACCGACCTCGTGTCCGAGGGCTACATCAAGCTCGACGAAACCCGTTGGGCCGTGCTGGACGAGGCCGACCGGATGCTCGACATGGGATTTGTGAAGGAAGTGCAGCGCATCCACGCCGCGTTGCACCCGCGCCGGCAGTCCGCGCTCTTTTCCGCCACCATGCCGCCGGAGGTCGCGGGGCTCGCCGAGGGCTTCCTGCGCGATCCGGTGCGGGTCGCCGTCGCGCCCCAGGGCGAGACGATCGGCGCCGTGGACCAGCGGGTGGAGGTTCTGCCCCACCCCGACAAGCGGGCCCGGCTCGCCGCCATCCTGCGCCAGCCCGACGCGGCCCGCGTGATCGTGTTCGCCCGCACCAAGCGCGGTGCCGACCGGGTGACCGAGAACCTGGAAAAGGACGGCATCGCCGCCGAGGCGATCCATGGCAACAAGGCGCAGAACGCCCGCCAGCGGGCGCTCGACGCGTTCCGCACCGGCCGGGTCAAGGTGCTGGTTGCCACCGACATTGCCGCGCGCGGCATCGACGTGCCGGGGATCACCCATGTGGTGAACTACGAACTGCCCGACGAGCCGGAAAACTACGTGCACCGGATCGGGCGCACCGCGCGCAACGGGGCGGACGGCGTGGCGATCACGCTCTGCGCCCCTGACGAGGCGGCAAAGATGCGCGCGGTGGAGAAGTTCACCCGCCTCAGCCTCGTCCCCGAGGGGGCGCTGCCGCTCAACCCACCCTCCCAGCCGCAGCGGCGGCGGAGCAATGGCGGCGGTGCCCGCGGCGCAATGGCCGAGGGCGCGATGACGGCGCGGCCGAAGGCGATGCCTGGCCGCAAGCCGTTCCACCAGGGCGGCGGCGCATCGGGCCGCCCGCGCCGCAGCGGCCCCCGCGCCGCCTGAGCACGGCGTCCCACGGCCCGTCGAGTCTACGCGCGCCGCCGGGGGACCCCGTGCGGCGCGCCCCGTGACCCTGGTGGGGTGATCCGCCGGTCGAGCCCGCGCGTAGATCATCAGACGATCATTCGCGTTACCGGAGCCCCATGCCCCCCTCGCCCGCCCTTGTCTGGTTCCGTCGCGATCTGCGTCTTTCGGACCACGCCGCCCTCTCGGCGGCGGTGGCCGCAGGTGGGCCGGTCATTCCGGTCTTCATCCTCGATCCCGAGACCGAGGCCCTGGGGGCCGCGCCGAAATGGCGGCTCGGGCTGTCGGTCGCGGCGCTTGCCCAGGCGCTGGCCGCCCGGGGCAGCCGCCTGATCCTGCGCCGGGGTCCAGCGCGCGAGGTTCTGCGCGCCTTGACGGCAGAGACGGGGGCGCGGGCGGTTCACTGGACCCGGCTCTACGATCCCGCCTCGGTCGCCCGCGACAGGGGCGTGAAGGCGGCGCTGAAGGCCGACGGGATCGCCGCGACCTCGCACCCGGGCCATGTGCTCTTCGAACCCATGGGGGTCACGACGGGGCAGGGCGGGTATTTCCGGGTCTATACCCCGTTTTGGCGGGCGGTGAAGGACCGAGAGGTACCGCTGCCCCTTTCCGCGCCGGGGACCCTGCAGGCGCCGGACGCCTGGCCCGGCTCGGACGACATGGCGACCTGGGCCATGGGTGGGGCGATGAACCGGGGCGCCGAGATTGTCTGCGCCCACCAGTCGGTGGGCGAGGATGCGGCGCAGGACCGGCTTGCGGCGTTCACCGCCGCGCGCATCGGCGCCTACAAGGCCGAGCGCGACCGCCCCGACATCGAGGCGACGTCGCGCCTGTCCGAAAACCTCACCTATGGCGAGATCTCGGCCGCCGCCGTCTGGCATGCGGGCTATGCCGGGATGCTGCGCGGCGCCGCGGGGGCGGAGCATTTCCTCAAGGAACTCGTCTGGCGCGACTTCGCCTGGCACCTGATCCACCACACCCCCCATATCGTGCGCGACAACTGGCGCCCCGAATGGAACGGGTTCCCATGGCAGGCGGACGATGTCCCGCGCTGGTCGCGGGGCATGACGGGCGAACCCATGGTCGATGCCGGTATGCGCCAGATGTACGTGACGGGATCGATGCACAATCGCCTGCGCATGCTGGTCGCCTCGTATCTCACCAAGCATCTGATGACGCACTGGCGCATCGGAATGGACTGGTTCGCGGATTGCCTGACCGACTGGGACCCCGCCTCCAACGCGATGGGCTGGCAGTGGACCGCCGGGTCCGGACCCGATGCGGCGCCCTATTTCCGCATCTACAATCCCGCACTTCAAGCCGAGAAATTCGACCCCGAGGGGCTCTACCGCCGCCGCTTCGTCGCAGGGTTCGAGGGATCGCGGCATCCCGATGCGCTGAGCTATTTCGACGCGATCCCCCGGTCCTGGGGGCTGACGGCCACGTCCCCCTATCCCGCCCCGATGGTGGGGCTCGACGCGGGCCGGATGCGTGCGCTGCGGGTGCACGAGGACTTCGTTGCATCCCGCCGCGATCTGGCCGTGTAATCTCAACGACCTGCAGGAGAACGGCGTTCTATGAAAATTGCCATTGTCGGGGCCGGGATCTCCGGGATCGGGGCCGCCCTGGCGCTGAAGGATCAGCATGACGTCACGCTGATCGAACGCGAGCCACGCTTCGGCGGCCATTCCAACACGGTGATGGTGCGAGCGGGCGGGCGCGAGGTTGCGGTCGACACCGGCTTTATCGTCTACAACGAGCGGAACTATCCCAATCTCGTCAGCCTGTTCGCCGCGCTTGACGTGCCGACGCACTGGTCGGACATGAGCTTTGGCTTCTCGCTCGGCAACGGGCGGATGGAGTACGCCTGCGACAGCGTGGCAAAGATCTTTGCACAACGCCGCAACCTCGCCAATCCGCGGTTCCTGCTCGGGGTCCGTGACATCCTGCGGTTCAATCGCCTCGCACCGCTCGCGCTCGAAGCGGGGGAGCTCGACGGGGTCTCGCTTGGCGAATGGATCACCCGGCACGGGTTCTCGCGCTGGTTCCGCGACTGCTTCCTGCTGCCGATGGGTGGTGCGATCTGGTCGACCCCCACGGCGCGCATGCTCGATTTTCCCGCCATCAGCTTCGTGCGCTTCTTTCGCAACCACGACCTGATGACCGGGCTTGCCCCGGCGATGCGCTGGCGGACCGTCACGGGCGGCTCGGGCGCGTATGTGGCGCGCGCGCTGCGTGCACTCGGGCCGCGGGCGCGGGCGGGGATCGGCGTCGCGCGGATCGACCGGGCGGGCGGGCGCCCGCACCTGCGGTTCTCCGACGGGTCCGATGCCGTGTTCGACCAGGTGGTGCTGGCCTGCCACGCGCCCCAGTCGGTTGGCCTGCTCGCCGACGCCGATGGACAGGAGCGGGCGGTGCTGGGTGCGTTCCGCACGGCGCAGAACCATGCCGTGCTCCACAGCGATCCCGCGCTGATGCCCCGGCGGCGGTCGGTCTGGTCGAGCTGGAACTTTCTCGCCTCCGGCCTGCCCGGTGACGCGGCGCGCCCCGCGCCCGTGACCTACTGGATGAATCGCCTCCAGGGCCTGCCCGCGGATCTGTCGCTGTTCGTCAGCCTCAATCCCGGGCGGGAACCGGACCCTGCGCGCGTCCATGGCACGTTCGACTACGCCCACCCGCTTTTCGATGCGCGAAGCTTCGCGGCCCAGGGTGCGCTCGATGCGGTCCAGGGCCGGGGCGGGGTCTGGTATGCCGGGGCCTGGACCGGGTTCGGGTTCCACGAGGACGGGCTGCGCTCTGGCCTGCGCGTTGCCGCGGCGCTGGGCGGGCGGGCCGACTGGATCGTCGATCCCGGGCCGCCCATCGCCTCGCCCCTCGCGCAGGCTGCCGAATGACCGACCCGGGGCCGCCCCCGGCGCGGCTCTATGTCGGGCATGTGATGCACATGCGCCTGATCCCGCGGCGCCATGCGTTCCGCTACCGGGTCTGGACCCTGCTGGCCGACATCGACCGACTGGGCGAGATCGGCTCGCGCCTGCTCCGGGTCAACCGCTTCGGGGTGCTGTCGGTGCACGAGGCCGACCACGGGCCCCGGACCGGCGGCCCGCTGCGCCCCTGGGTCGAGGCGCGGCTGGCCGAGGTGGGGCTGCCCGTGCCTGCGCGGATCGAGCTTCTCGCCCTGCCGCGGCTCCTGGGCTACGTGTTCAATCCGATCTCGGTCTATTTCTGCCGTGATGCGGCGGGGCGGCTCGACAGCGTGATCTACCAGGTCCGCAACACCTTCGGCGATCAGGAGATCTATGCCCTGCCGGCCGGACCGGTCGAGGGCGGCGCCCACCGGCAGGTGCAGGCCAAGACCATGTTCGTGTCGCCCTTCATCCCGATGGAGCAGACCTACCGCTTCACCCTGCGCGACCCCGGCAGGACGCTCGCCCTGCGCATCCGCCAGGGTGGGGCGGAGGGGGACGTGCTGATCGCGGCCCAGACGGGGACCGCGCGGCCGCTGACAGACCGGGGGCTGGCGCGCCTGCTCGTCACCCACCCGTTGCAGACCGTCGCCGTGATGGCGGCGATCCACTGGCAGGCGCTGCGCCTGGCGCTGAA
>JANNOT010000039.1:0-10892 GCA_031399375.1 Paraoceanicella sp. | reverse complement strand
GCCGCGCCATCGCCGGGAGAGGTCTGGCTGGTCCGGACCGCGCCCGAGATCGTAGGGGCCGCATATCTCGGGCCCGAGACGTTTGCCCCCGATATCCGCAACCTCTGGTTCATCGGCGTGCATGCGTCGGCCCGGCGGCAGGGCCATGGCCGGGCTTTGCTCGGCGCGGCAGAGCAGGCGGCGAGGGACGACGGCGCGCGGCTCTTGCTGGTCGAGACATCGAGCAACCCGGCGACAGCAGCCGCGCGGGCCTGCTACGACGCGTGTGGCTACGGGGCGGAGGCGCGGATCCGCGATTACTACGCACCTGGCGACGACAAGGTGATCTTCCGAAAGCCGCTCGCCGCGTCCTGACCGACGGCGGCCGGAACGGCGCCACGGAGAAACGACGACGCCCCGGACCCTTCGGTCCGGGGCGCCATCAGCCCGCGATGCCAGGATCGCTTACTGCGAGATGGCGATCGTCGCGCGGCGGTTGCGCGCCTCGCGCACGTTGTCGCTCGTCGGGACCGCGAGCTCGAGCTCGGACCGGCCGGCGGTCGTGATCGTGCCCGCGTTCACGCTGCCGGCCTGGGCGGCCGACAGGATCCCGTTGCGCACGTTGTTTGCGCGACGCTCGGACAGGGCCTGGTTGTAGGAGACCGAGCCGACCGTGTCGGTGTGCCCGACAATCGAGACGAGCGGGGCGGTGTAGCCCTTAAGCGCCTCGACGACCTGGCTGATGACCTCGCGGCCCGCGGCCGTGATGTCGCTGCGGCCGAAGCCGAAATAGACGGTGTAATCGCCGCTGCCGGCCCCGCCTGCGCAAGCCTCGTAGGCCGCCTGGTACTGGGCCCGGGCATCCTCAACGTTCTGGAGCGTGCCCGACCGGACGGTCAGGGACTCGAGATAGGCATCCCACTTCGCCTGCAGCTTGGCGCATTCGGCCGGGCGGGTCGCCTTGTAGGTGTTGATCGCCGTGACGGTCTGGTCATAGAGACCGGCATCCGCGGTCACGCCCAGCATCTCGGGCGTCCAGGGTTCGGCACCACCGGCGGCCGCCTGCTGGGATTTCGCGACATAGGCCGTCGCGTCCATCCAGTGCACGTTCTCGTTGGCCGAACGGGCAGCCTCGGCCTGGTATTCGCGGGCGAGTGCGGCGTTGAAGTCGCTGCCGTCGATCGTCTGGCCGAGATAGCTTTCCGCCGTGAACGTGCCGCCGAGGTTGGCCCCGGGCAGAACGCTGCAGCCGGCAACCGCGAGCACCGCGCCGGCCAGCATCAAACGGGAAATCGTTTTCATCCCTCTCTCCGTTCTTCAAGAGTTGACGACGACACGGGTCGCCTTGTCGTTTTCATGCCGCAACTTTCTGCTGCGACACACGTTTGTGGTTTCGCATGCCGGGCCTGAAATCTCAAGCCAATGTCCGGTGCATCCGTTCCGGCCCGTGCCGGGTTT
This sequence comes from Paraoceanicella sp., assembly GCA_031399375.1. Classification (GTDB taxonomy): domain Bacteria; phylum Pseudomonadota; class Alphaproteobacteria; order Rhodobacterales; family Rhodobacteraceae; genus Paroceanicella. The sequence goes on along the minus strand of JANNOT010000039.1, from coordinate 9,455 downwards.
CTGGGAAGCGTATCCCAAAGACAACACCCGGAAAGGATTGGGGCGGAAAGGCAACAGGTTTTTCATCGCTTTGGGGTGAAAACTTCATTGGCAACGACCGGGACGCCGGGGAATCGGAGGATGGGGTGCAACGTCGGGCCATGATCGTGGAGGACGACGCGGGTCAGCGTCGCATGTTCGCGCTGATCCTCGAGGCGGGTGGCTGGTCCGTGGCCGAGGCGGCCGACGGGCAGGCGGCGCTGGCGCTCCTGTCGCGGCAACACGCAGACGTGATCGTGCTCGATCTCGAGCTGCCGCGGATGAGCGGGCTCGAACTGCTCGAGGCTTTGCGCGCCCGCACCGCGGGTGCCGAGGATGCGCCCCCCGTGGTGGTCGTCGCCGCCGACGGGACCGTCGCCAATGCGGTCGAAGCGATGCGGCGCGGGGCCGGCGATTTCCTGGTCAAGCCGATCTATCCGCGCGCGCTTCTGGGCGCTGTCGAGGCGCAGCGCAGCATCGGGACGACCCCATCCACCCGCAAGGTGCGCAGCCTGGCCGAGGTGGAGGCGGAGGAGATCGCCTTCGCGCTCGACACCTGCCGCGGCTGCATCGCCGAGGTGGCCCGGCGCCTCGGCATCGGCCGCTCGACCCTCTACCGCAAGATGGCCGATTACGGCATCGACGCCGGCGGGGCACGGGGCCGCGCAAGGCGATGATCCCTACCGCAGGTCAGCCCGCGGCGATGATCCCGGCGGCCGCGTCGAGCGCGCCCTGGCCGTGCGGCAGTCGCAACGCTGCCATCGCCGTCTCGATCGCCCCGAGCGTGCCGAGAAGCATGGGCGGGTTCAGATGCCCCATATGCCCGATGCGAAAGAGCCCGGCCTCCCGCGCCCCGGCCGCCGGCGCGTCCAGCGACAGGCCGATGCCAAGGGTCAGGCCCAGATCGACCTCGCAATAGCGGCGCAGCGCATCGGCGTCGATTTCGCCCGTCCGCACGCTGGTCACCGCTGCGGACCGGCTGGCCGGATCGGGGATGTTGAGCGTCCAGGGGCCCCCCTGCCCCCAGGCCTCGACGGCCGCGTGCACGGCACGGGCAAAGAGCCGGTGGCGTGCCCAGGCGGCCTCCATCCCCTCCTCTTCCACCAGCATCGTCAGCGCCTCGTCCAGCGCAAAGATGTGGTGGGTGGGCGCGGTACCGCAGAAGCGCTGGTAATAGGCCTCGGCCGCCACGCGGGGCGCCCAGTCCCAGTAGGGTGTCGCGAGATCGGCCCGCGCGCGTGCCGCCAGCGCCCTGTCGCCCACGAACACGAGACCGAGGCCCGGGGGGGTCATCAGCCCCTTCTGGCTTCCCGCCACGGTCACGTCCACGCCCCAGGCGTCCATCTCGAACACATCGCAGGCCAGGCACGCGATGCAATCGACCATCAGGAGCGCGGGGTGCCCCGCCGCGTCCATTGCCGCACGCACGGCCGCGATGTCGTTGAGCACGGATGAAGCCGTGTCGGTCTGCACCAGCAGCACGGCGCGCAGGGCATGGCCGACATCGCCGCGCAGCGCCGCCTCGACCCGGTCGGGGTCCACCGGGGCGCGCGGGCCGAAGTCAATCATGTCGACCTGCACGCCGAGCGCCCGGGCCATCTCGGCCCAGCCCTTGGCAAACCGTCCGGTCGCCAGCACCAGCACCCGGTCCCCGCGCGCAAGCGTGTTGGTCAGTGCCGCCTCCCACGCCCCGTGGCCGTTGGCGATGTAGATCACCGGATGCCCCCGGGTGCGCGCCACGGCCTTCAGCCGCTCGATCACCGCCAGGGTCCGCTCGATCAGCGCGCCTTCATAGATGTTGGGGGCGGGCTTGTGCATGGCCGCGAGCACCCGGTCGGGGATGACCGAGGGACCGGGGATCGACAGAAAATGGCGGCCACGCGCCAGGGTCCGGGCAGAGGTCATCGGGGGCTCCGGCTGGGATCGGACAAACGCGGGCACCCTAGGGCGCGCGGCGGGGCGCCGCCAGCGGACTTTGCGTGATGGGCTCCATCGCGCGTGCCGATGGGCGCGCTATCCGGGCAGGCCCGCCCGGCGCAGCGCGTCCGCGACATGCCGGGTGTCGGCGGGGTCGCGGTCGGGGACGGTCGTCGCCCACCCGGCGACGGTGAACCCGGGATAGGCGGCGAGGATCGTCGCGGCCTCGGCCTCCGCCTCGGCCTGCCGGCCAAGCGCGGCATAGGCGGCGGCAAGGATCCGGCGCCCCTCGAGCGGGGCCTGCATCCGCAGGATGGCCCGCACCGCCTCGCCATAGCGGCGCTGCTGGAAGAGCGCCCCGCCAAGCTGCCAGAGGTAGAGGTCCGGGTAATGGGGGTTCATCCGCATCGCCCGTTCCAGAAGGCCCACGGCCAACTCCGCCTCGCCCATGTGGCTCATCGCGTCCGCAGCGTCGGCCATCAGGTCGGCGTCGTTGGGGTTCAGCCGCCGCGCCTCGGCATAGGCCGCGGCGCAGGCCGCATGTTCGCGCCGGTAGAGCCGGGCAAAACCGATCTCGCCATACGCCCGCGCCTCGAGCGGATCGGCGCGCAGCGCCCGCAGCGCCTCGGACAATGCCGTTTCCAGCATCCGCGGGGGGTCGTCGGTCCACCCGAAGCGCCAGCGCAGGTTGGCGATCCGGGCATGCAGCGCGCGGGCCGGTGCATAACCGGGGTCGAGGTCGAGCGCGGCGCGCACCGCGCCCTCGGCCGCCGCAACCCCGGCTTCGGTCAGGGCCGCGAGATGCCCGCGGGCCTCCAGCACCAGGTCGCGCGCCAACGGGGCGGTCGCGCGCCGGGCGATGGCCATCGCCATGGCCGGACGCGGCTGGCCGAGGGCGAAGGCCGTGCCCGCGATCACCCGGTCCTCGAGTTCCTCAGCCCGGAGCGCGCCGCGTCCGACCCCCTCGATGAACCGCTCGGCCCAGAGCGCGCGGCCGCTGTCGCTCTCGACCAGCGACACGTCGAGCCGGGTGTGGCCAGGATCGACCCTGAGGACCCCGTCGAGCACGGCGCGCACGCCCAGGCGCTGGCCGATCTCGGCGGCGGGCAGCCCGCTGTCGCGCCACGCCCACGCCGCGCCGCGCGCCAGCACCGACACCCCGCGGAACCGCGTCAGGCCCGCGGTCACCCCGTCCGACAACCCCCAGGCCCGGGCCTGCAACGCCGACGCCCCCGCAGGCGCGCGGAACGGCAGGACCGCGAGCATCAGGGGCGCACCCGTCGCCGCCATGCGCAAGACGGGACGCGACAGCACGGCAAGGTCCCCCGGCACGAGCGCAAAGAGATCGCCCCCGTCCAGGTCCGCCCCGGCGAGGAGGTCGAAGCCCCCCCATCCCCGCTCGATCAGGAGCGCGCGGGCCGCGGGCGTCGCGAGCACCCGCGGGCCCGCAAGCACGGCGACACGCCGCAACCGCGCAAGCGCCCCGGCCTGCGACCCCCGACTGCCCCAGAGCAGCCCCAGCGCCGTGCCGCCGCCGACCCCGGCCAGATCCTCCATCCCGCAGAGCGGCGTCACCTCGCCCGACGCCCGCACGGCCACAAGCGCGAGGCTGGCGTCCGCCCCGACCGGATCCCCCTCGTCCATCCCCCGGATGCCCCCCGCATCGTCCAGTCCCCGGGCGGGAGTTTGGCACGGCGTCGCAGGCGTGATAAGCCCCGCTCGCCGCGGGGTTGCCCCGCGGTCGGGCCCGGCGCAGGAGACGCAATGGCGGAGGATCTGGGGTTGCGGGCCGCCTATGCCCGGCTCTGGCATGGCTGGGTCAGGCGGCATTGGGGGATGCTCGCGGTCAGTGCGGTGCTGATGACCGCCTATGCCCTCTCGACCGCGCTCCTGGTGCGCATGACCGTCTGGCTCGTCGATGCATTCGAGACGCGGGACGCGGGCGTCATCGCGCTCGCCCCCGCGGTGGTCCTGGGCGTCGCCCTCCTGCGCGCGGGCACGCAGTTTGCCCAGCGCATCGTGTCCAACCGGGTGCTCGCCACTGTCGAGGCGGACCTGCAGAAGGCGATGTATGGCGCGCTGCTGGGCGCCGATCTCGCCCGCATGCAGGCCGAGCCTCCTGCGGCGCTTGGCGCGCGCTTCACCGCCGATATCGGCCTGATCCGCACGGTGATGGAACAGATCACGGCCGCCGTGACCAACGTGGCGACCATCGCGGGGGCGTTCACCCAGATGCTGGTGATCGACTGGCAACTGACGCTCGGGGTCATGGCCATCTTCGGCGTGGCGATGGTGCCCATCGCGCGGATCGCGACCCGGCTGAGGCGCCTCTCGACCCAGACCCAGGCCCAGATCGCGCAGATGACGGCGCAGGTGAACGAGGGGCTGTCGGGCGCCCGGCTTGCCAAGACCTACCGGCTGGAGAGCTACCTGCAGGCGGGGGCGGACCGCGCCTTCGACGCGCTCCTGGGACTGAAGCTCAAGGCGATGAACTGGTCGGCGCGGGTCGATCCGGTGCTCGAGGTGCTGGCGGGCATCGCGCTCGCGGCCCTCGTCGCCTTCGTCGGGTCGCGCATCGCAGCGGGGGACAATTCCATCGGCGACTTCTCGGGGTTTCTCGCCGGGGTCGGGATCGCGACCCAGCCAATGCGCAAGCTCGGGAACCTCTACGCCTTGCTGTCCCAGGGGCTTGCGGCGCTCGCCCGGGTCTACGCCCTGCTCGACGCGCCGAACACGGTCGTGGACCGCCCCGGGGCCGCGCCCTTGCCCCGCGCGGGCGGGGCGATCGGCTTTCACGGCGTGCGCTTTGCCTATCCCGACGGGACGGTCGCGCTCGATGGCGTGGACCTCTCGATCCCCGCGGGGGCCCGGGTTGCGCTGGTGGGTCGGTCGGGCGCGGGCAAGTCGTCGCTCTTCAACCTGATCCCGCGGCTCTATGATGCAACCGAGGGCCGGGTGACCATCGACGGGCGCGACCTGCGGGACGTGACGCTAGCCTCGCTGCGCGACCAGATCGCGCTCGTCAGCCAGGACAGCGTGCTTTTGACCGATACGGTCGCGGCCAATATCGGCTTCGGCCGCCCCGGGGCGGGCCGGGCCGAGATCGAGGCGGCGGCCGAGGCGGCGGCGGCGCACGGCTTCATCACCGCCCTGCCCCAGGGGTACGACACCGTCCTGGGCGCCGAGGGGGGCACGTTTTCGGGCGGCGAGCGCCAGCGGCTGTCCATCGCGCGCGCCATGTTGCGCGACGCGCGCATCCTGCTGCTCGACGAGCCCACCTCTGCGCTCGACGCCGAAAGCGAGGCGGCGATCCGCGCGGCCCTGGCACGGTTGACCCGGGGGCGCACCACGATCATCATCGCCCACAGGCTCGCCACGATCCTCGACAGCGACATGATCTGCGTGATGGATGCCGGGCGCGTGGTCGAAACCGGCACCCATGCCGCGCTGGTCGCACGGGGCGGCATCTACGCCGATCTCTACCGCCTGCAGTTCCAGGGCGCGGCGTGAGTTTTTGCTGCATTGCAGCAAAAGCATCTTGAAAGCGTTCGCGCACCGCACCATTCTTTGCGCACCGACCGTAACAGCCTGCCGTGAGGAGATGCCCGAGATGTTCGACAAGATGTTCTTCCCGTTCGACACCGAAAAGATGACCGAGTTCTTCAAGAACGCAGATTTCACCAAGTTCATGGCCGACATGAAGATGCCTTCGGTGAACCCGGACGCGCTGATGGCCGCGCAGCGCAAGAACATGGACGCGCTGATCGAGGCGAACAAGGCGGCCGCGGCGGGCTACCAGGATCTCTTCAAGAAACAGGTCGCGATCTTCGAAGAAACCATGGCCGCCGCCCAGTCGCAGATGAAGACGCTGGACATGAGCAAGATGACACCCGACACCGCCTCGGCCCAGGCCGAACTGGCCCGCGTGGCGTTCGAGAAGGCGATCGGCAACATGAAGATGCTGGCCGACACCGCGCAGAAGGCGAATGCCGAGGCGTTCGAGATCGTCTCCGCCCGGGTGCGAGAATCGGTCGAGGAACTGAAGATGATCGGCGCGAACACCCGCGCCTGACCCCCGCTGCCCGCTTGCGCCCATCGCGCGGGCGGGCGATGGTCAGCCGATGGACCAGACCGACTACGACACGTTCGCAAGGATCGACATGCGCGTCGGCACCATCCGGCGTGCCGAGCCCTACCCCGAGGCGCGAAAGCCCGCGATCAAGCTCTGGATCGATTTCGGGCCGGGGATCGGCGAAAAGCGCAGCTCGGCCCAGATCGCGGCGCTCCATGACCCCGCGACCCTGCTCGGGCGCCAGGTGGTCGCCGTGGTCAACTTCCCCCCCCGCCAGATCGGCCCGTTCGTGTCCGAGGTCCTCGTGCTCGGTCTTGACGATGCGGACGGCCGCGTCGTGCTGGTCGCGCCGGACCGACCGGTACCCGACGGCGCGAGGCTGCATTGACGGGCCAGCAATTCACGGGCCAGCAATTCACGGGCCAGCACCGGATGAGCCTCGCGGCGTCGCGTCGGGGTCACTAGATTGGCGGTCATGAGCTGGACCCTGCCCAACCTCCTGACCATCGCGCGGGTGCTCGCCGCGCCGCTGGTCGCGGTCGTGTTTCTCACCCTGCCCCGCCCGCAGGCAGATGCGGTCGCCCTGGTGCTCTTCACCGCCGCCGCACTGACAGATTTTCTCGACGGCTACCTCGCCCGCGCCTGGAACCAGATCTCGGGCCTGGGCCAGATGCTCGATCCGGTGGCGGACAAGGCAATGGTGGTCATTGCGCTCGCCACGCTGATGGCGCTTGCGGGGCCGGACCCCTGGATTGTGCTGCCGGCCGTCGCGATCCTGCTGCGCGAGGTTCTCGTCTCCGGGCTGAGGGAATATCTCGGCGACGTGAAGCTGCCGGTGACACGGCTCGCGAAATGGAAGACGGCGGTGCAGATGGCGGCGATCGGGGTCCTGTTGCTGGCGGGGCTGGTGCCGGTCCTGCGCCCCCTGGGCCTTGTCGGGCTCTGGATTGCGGGTGGGCTCACGGTGGTGACGGGGCTCGACTACCTGCGCCAGGCCCTGCCCCATCTCGTGGTGCGGAGGGTGTGATGCAGGTGCTCTATTTCGCCTGGCTGCGCGAGCGGATCGGCCTGGGGCGCGAGGAGGTCGAGACCGATGCCCCGACCGTGGCCGCCCTGGTGGAGGAGTTGCGGGCGCGGGAGGACCGCTATGCGCTCGCCTTCTCCGACCTCGCGGCCGTGCGCGTCGCGGTCGACCAGACCGTGACCGATTTCGACGCCCCCCTGGCGGGCGCGCGCGAGGTCGCGTTCTTCCCCCCCATGACCGGCGGCTGACATGGCCGTGCGGGTGCAGGAGGGCGATTTCGATGTGGGCGCGGAGCTTGCGGCGCTGAGCGACGGGTGCGCCGAGATCGGCGCCGTGGTCAGTTTCACCGGCCTCGTCCGCGGTGCGGGCATCGAGGCGCTGACCCTCGAACATTACCCCGGCATGACCGAGACGGCGCTCGCCAGCATCGAGGCCGAGGCGCACGCCCGCTGGCCTCTCCAGGCCACGCTCGTCATCCACCGCGTGGGCATCCTGCCCCCCGGCGCACGGATCGTGCTGGTGGCGACCGCCTCGGCGCACCGCGCGGCCGCCTTCGAGGCGGCGGCATTCCTGATGGACTACCTCAAGACCCGCGCCCCCTTCTGGAAAAAGGAGGGCACCCCTGGCGGCGGTCATTGGGTCGATGCGCGCGAGGCGGACGCCCAGGCCGACGCGCGGTGGTCGGTCAGTCGAACGGGCGGCTGAGCTCCATCTCGCGCCCCGCGCGCCGCCCTGTCGGGCGAAACCCGAGACGCAGGTAGAACGGGATCGCCCCCCCCTCCTTCTCCAGCGCAAAGAGCACCAGCCCCTGTGCGCCCCAGCCCCGCCCGATCCCCGCCGCCAACCCCACCGCGGCGCGTCCGAACCCCTGCCCCTGGGCATCGGACGCGATGGTGAGCCGCCAGAGATAGGCGTGGCCCGGTGGCGCCTCCGCGTCGGGGGCGGCGATCTGGTCGATCATCGCGAGAAGACCCACCGCACGCGGTCCGCACCAGAGCCCGCGAACAATCGCCCCGGGCTCGTAGGCCACCTGCGCGATGGTCCGGGGCGGCGAGGCGACCTGATCGCGCTGATCCGGCCGGACCTCGATGTCGAGAAGGGCGCCGAGGCTATCCCGCGTAACCTCGCGCGCGGCCAGCAGCGGGCTCAACCCCTCAGCCGCCGGTCGCGCATGGCCAAAAGGCGCAGGCGCAGGGCGTTGATCTTGATGAACCCGCCCGCGTCGCGCTGGTCGTAGGCGCCGGCGTCGTCCTCGAACGTCACGTGGCTCATGGAATAAAGGCTGTGGTCCGACCAGCGGCCGACGACGCTGGCGAGCCCCTTGTAGAGCTTCAGGCGCACGGTGCCGGTGACATGGGCCTGGCTCTTGTCGATGAGCGCCTGGAGCATCTCGCGCTCGGGGCTGAACCAGTAGCCGAAATAGATCAGTTCGGCGTAGCGCGGCATCAGCTCGTCCTTCAGATGCGCGGCCCCGCGGTCGAGGGTGATCGATTCGATCCCCCGGTGCGCGGCGAGCAGGATGGTGCCGCCCGGCGTCTCGTAGATGCCGCGGGACTTCATGCCGACATAGCGGCCCTCCACCAGGTCGAGCCGGCCGATGCCGTGCCGCCCGCCGAGCTCGTTGAGCCGGGTCAGGAGCGTCGCGGGCGAGAGGGCCTCGCCATCGATATGGGTCGCGTCGCCCCCGGTGAAGCCGATCTCAATGTGCTCGGGCGTGTCCGGGGCGGCCTCGGGGTCCACGGTGCGCTGGTAGACGTAGTCTGGCGCGGGCTGGGCGGGGTCCTCGAGCACCTTGCCCTCGGAGGAGGTGTGCAGGAGGTTGGCATCGACCGAGAAGGGCGCCTCGCCGCGCTTGTCCTTCGGCACGGGGACCTGGTTCTTCTCGGCCCAGTCGATCAGCGTGGTGCGCGAGGTCAGGTCCCATTCCCGCCAGGGCGCGATCACCCGGATCTCGGGGTTCAGGGCATAGGCCGAGAGCTCGAAGCGGACCTGGTCGTTGCCCTTCCCCGTCGCGCCATGGGCGACGGCATCCGCCCCAGTCTGCTCCGCAATCTCGACGAGGTGCTTTGCGATCAGCGGGCGGGCGATGGCGGTGCCGAGGAGGTAGAGCCCCTCGTAGAGCGCATTGGCGCGGAACATCGGAAAGACGAAATCGCGCACGAACTCCTCGCGCACGTCGCGGATGAAGATGTGGGCGGGTGGGATGCCGAGGAGTTCCGCCTTGGCCCGCGCCGGCTCCAGCTCCTCGCCCTGGCCGAGATCGGCGGTGAAGGTCACGACCTCGCAGCCATAGGTGTTCTGGAGCCACTTCAGGATGATCGAGGTGTCGAGCCCTCCCGAATAGGCCAGGACGACCTTCCTGGGGGCAGGCGCGGGCGATGGGGGCATGGGACGGCTCCGGAGAAGGGCGAGCGGGCAAGCGGG
>JANNOT010000037.1:0-4682 GCA_031399375.1 Paraoceanicella sp. | reverse complement strand
GCCGAGGAGGTGGAGGCGACGGCCGACCTGGTGGAGCGCCTGATGGGCAAGCGGCCCGAGCAGCGGTTCCGCTTCATTCAGGACAACGCGCGCTTTGCCGACACGGTCGATGTGTGACACCGCACGCCAGAGCGTACACGCGCACGCGACCGGGGGTCGACACCGCGCGCCGCCACCCCAACCTATGGGATGTTCGACCCTGTGGAGTGTTCCCATGCGCCCTGTCGCCCTTCTGACCGCCGTGACGCTCGCCCTTGCCGCGCCCGCCGGGGCCGCGAGCGTCTACAATGACGAGATCGAGAGCCAGCAGTTCCGCGGCGGCGTGATCCGCCTCGGCGGCATCCAGCAGGTGATCGTCGTGGGCACCCCGCCCCCCGGCCTGACGCCCGAGGCCGTCGTGGCGGCGATGCGCGCCCCGGCCGCCTACCCGCGCACGCGGTTCCAGATCGCCGATCGGCCCGCGGAGTCCTACCATTTCGTGGTGGCCCTGGGGACCGATACCAATGTCGGGCTCTGTGCGCGCCCGCAGGGCGGGGCGCAGCCGGGGCTCGTCGCCATGGCCTATTGCCTGGGTGACCGCGTCATCAGCCGCGCGTCGATGCGCACCGATCCCGCCGCGGTGGCCGACGACATGCCCGAACTGATGCGCGTGCTGCTCCGTCGGCCCAACCCGGCCTTCTTCGGGTTTCTGAGCATCGACGACTGATGCGGGTGACGGGCTGGCCCCTGCTGGCGTTCGTCCTCGGCCTCGCCGCCTGCGACGACCCCGACGGGACGGTCGTCACCCACACGTTTCGCGAAAGCGGCTATGCCCCGTCGGTCTTCACCGCGGGCGGCGGCGTGGCGGTGGAGGTTCACGGGACGCCGTTCGCGGGCTGGGCGGAGGACGAGATCGTCGCGGCCATCGCCCTGCCCCAGAGCCTGCCCGCCGGTCTGCGCGCCCGTCCGGTCGCGCCGGGGTCTTCGGGCATCGGATTGCCCGCCCGGATCGTGCTCGTCTTCGGTGCCGCCGAGGGGCTCGGTCCGCGTGAGACCTGCGCCACCCGCGATCCCCTGCCCGGCGCCGCCCCGCAGGCCGTGGGCTACACCGTCTGGGCGGTCGTCTGCTCCGAGGCGCGGGTGCTCGCCACGGGGCGGATGCGGGCGACGCGGGTACAGGCGGGGGACGGCGTCGCGCTGACACGCTCGCTGCGCCATCTTTTCACCGTGATGGGTCTGGGTCCCCAGCGGCAGGATCGCTAGCGCGCCGTCGCCGGACGGGGGCCGCGGGCGCCCGGGCCACGCCCTCGCGCAGGACGTCGGTCATCGGATGGTCCGGGTGCCGGGGCGCATAGCGGTCGAGCAGGATCGCCGTGGCCGCGCGCATGTCGAGCCCGGCGGGCAGGCCCATGGCCCAGTCGAAATAGATCGACCGGCAGTCGGGTCCGAGGATCCCCTCGATCCGGTAGGCCTCGAAGATCAGGCCCCGCGGATCCTCCGCCGACACTTCGCGATCCCCCACCATGGCATTCTCCCCGTGCTCTGGCGCGCAGGTAGCGCGGCGCGCGTTCAGGTGCAAGCGGCCGCCGCCGTCTCGATCAGGATCGCATGGCGTGCCGCGACATCGCCCGGATCGGTGCCGTACCCGCCGCCGAGCACGCAGGCGACGGGGATGCCCGCGCCCCTCAGCCGGGCGAGGACCATGGTGTCGCGCGCCCTGATGCCGTCGGCGGTCAGCGACAGCCGCCCCAGCCGGTCTCCCGCCGCCACGTCGACACCGGCGTTGTAGAACGCGATGTCCGGCCCCGGCCGGGCCAGCACCGCGGTCAGGGCGCCATCGAGCGCAGCGAGATAGGCCGCGTCGCCCATGCCGTCCGGCAGGGCGATGTCGAGCGACGATGTCGCCTTGTCCGCCGGATAATTGCCCGCGGCGTGGAGCGACAGGGTAAAGACCCGTGGCTCGCCCGCGAAGATCCGCGCGGTGCCGTCCCCCTGGTGCACGTCGCAATCGACGACGAGCACGCGGGCCACCTGCCCCTCGTCCAGGAGCGCGCGGGCGGCGACGCCGACATCGTTGAAGACGCAGAAGCCCGCCCCGCCCTCGGGTCCCGCATGGTGCGAGCCGCCCGCAAGGTTGCAGGCGATCCCCGCGTCGAGCGCGAGGCGCGCGGCGAGCAGCGTGCCCGCGCTCGCAAGCCGGGCGCGGGCAGCCATGGCCAGCGTCCCGGGCAGGCCGATCCGCCGCTCCTCGGCCGCCGTCAGGCGCGCGGCCACCGCCCGCTCGACGTAATCGAGCGCATGGACCCGGGCCAACAGGCCGATCCCCGCAGGGGCGGGTGCAATGTAGCCGCCGATGGCGGGCAGCAGGCCCCGGGCCACGAGCAGGTCGCGCAGGTAGCCGTATTTCGACATCGGAAAGCGGTGGCCGTCGCGCAGCGGCGCAATGTAGCCCGGATGCCAGACGATGGGCAGGCTCATGCGACCCTCACCGGGGCATCATCGGGGCATCACCGCGCCAGCACCCCATCCACAACCCGCGCGGCATCCCGGGTCAGGGTGTCGAGCCGGGCGGCGAGGGCGGACAGATCGGCGACGCCCCCCGCCCGGGTCAGGGCCGCGACCAGCCCCGCCCCAGCGGCGCGCGGCGTGAACGCCCCGGCGACCGACAGGCGCGCGAGGTGCTGGACCCGGCTTTGCAGCCCGTGGGCGTCGCGCAGCACGGCCCCCTCCCCCTCGGTCAGGTACCCCGCCGCCACCAGGGGCGCAATGGCCGCTCCCGCGCTGCGCGGCCCGGTCAGGCGCATGGCCAGAAGCCCCGCCTGGAGGGCCAGTTCGATGTCGAGCATGCCGCCGGGGCCGTGCTTGACCTCCCACACCGCGGCCCCGGCCCCGGCATGGGCGCGGGCCAGACGGGTCCGCATCGCGCGCACCTCGGCCATCAGGGGGGCGCGGGGGCGCGCCAGGCCACGGATCGCGGCAATCTCCGCCTCGACCTCGGCCGCGAGCGTGTCGTGCCCCGCCACGACCCGCGCCCGGGTCAGGGCGAGATGCTCCCATGCCCAGGCCTCGGTCCGCTGATAGGTCGCAAAGCCTGACAGCCCGACCGCGACCGGCCCCTTTCGCCCCGACGGGCGCAGGCGCATGTCCACGTCGTATAGCGTTCCCTGGGCGGTGGGGGCGGACAGCGCCGAGACGAGCGTCTGGGTCAGGCGCGCGTAATAGGTGGGGGCCGCGAGCGGGCGCGCCCCGCCCGACACCGCCCCGGGCGGCGCGTCGTAGATCACGATCAGGTCGAGATCGGACGCGATGGTCATTTCGCGCGAGCCGAACTTTCCCAGGGCAAGCACCACCGCCCCCCGGCCCGGGGCGGGGCCGAACCGGCGCGCGACCTCCGCCTCGACATGGGGCAGGAGCGCACGCAGCGCCGCCTCCGCGATGTCCGAGAAGGCCCCCCCCACCTCGGCCGCATCCGATATGCCGCGCAGGAGCTGGACACCGGCCCGAAACCGCTGCTCGCGGTCCCAGGCGCGGGCGGCATCGAGCACACGCTCGTAATCCCCCGCCCGGATCAGCTCGGCCGACAGGGCCGTCTCGAGCGCGGCGCGCCCGGGCAGCGGGTCGAAGAACCCCCGCGACAGCACCGCATCGAGCACGCCCGCATGGCGCGACAGCTCCGCCGCCAGCCGGGGCGAGGCGGCGCAGATCTCGGCCAGCAGGTCGAGAAGCTGGGGGTTCGCCTCGAAAAGCGAGAGGATCTGGACCCCGGCGGGCAGGCCGGACAGGTAATGGTCGAACCGCACCAGCGCCTCGTCCGGGCTTGCCGCACGGGCGAGCCTGCGCAGGATCTCGGGCGCGATGCGGCCGAGGATCGCCCGGGCCCGCGCGCTGCGGGTCGCGGGGATTCCGCCGCCCTGCCAGCGTTCGACCAGCGAACGGGCGCGGTCGGGTTCGGTGTAGCCCATCCCCTCGGGCTCGACCGGCGCCGCCGCTTGCCCCCCCGCGATGGCGAAGAGCGCGGCCGTCAGCAGCTCCACCCGGCCCAGCCGGTCGGTCACCGCCCCCTCCCACCCCGGAAGGTCATCGGTGCCGAAGAGGGCCGCGAGACGCTGACGGGCGGGCTCGCCTCGCGGGATCACATGGGTCTGGGCGTCCTCGAGCATCTGGATACGGTGCTCGAGCGCGCGCAACCCCTCGTAATCCTCGGCGAGCGCGTCCGCCACCTCGCCCGCCACCCAGCCCCGGGCCGCAAGGGCGCCCAGCATCGGCACGGTCGCGCGCCCGCGCAGGTCACGGTCGCGTCCGCCGCAGATCAACTGGCGGGTCTGGACGAAGAACTCGATGGCCCGGATCCCGCCCCGCCCCAGCTTCACGTCATGGCCCGGCAGGCTCAGCGGCCCCTCCAGCCCCTTGTGGGCGCGGATGCGGCGCTGGATGTCGTGGATGTCCTCGATCGCGGCAAAGTCGAGATGGCGCCGCCAGAGGAACGGCGTCAACGCGTCCAAAAACGCCTCGCCCGCCGCGATGTCGCCGGCGCAGGGCCGGGCCTTGATCATCGCCGCGCGTTCCCAGGTCCGCCCCAGCGTCTCGTAATACCGCTCTGCCACGCCCGCCCCGATGCAGACCGGCGTGACCGAGGCATCGGGGCGCAGGCGCAGGTCGGTGCGCAGCACATAGCCCTCGCCGGTCTGGGCGGACAGGATGCG
>JANNOT010000028.1:0-3490 GCA_031399375.1 Paraoceanicella sp. | reverse complement strand
CGGGCGTGGTGCGCGGCGAGCTCGACCTCCGCATGGAGGCGTCGGCGGCGGGCGAATTCCGCGCCAACACCGCCCAGGACGAGGGGTTCCGGGTTCCCGCCGTGGTCTGGCACCTGTCGGCCCGGCGGGTGATGACCACCGAATGGGTCCATGGCGAGAACATGGGCGACACCGACGCGCTGATCGCGGCCGGGCACGACCGCCGCGCTCTCGCATCGCTCGTGGTCCAGTCGTTCCTGCGCCAGGCTCTGCGCGACGGCCTCTTTCACGCCGACATGCACCAGGGCAATCTGAAGGTGGGCCCGGACGGCGAGATCGTGGCGCTCGATTTCGGCATCATGGGGCGAATCGACGAATACACCCGCCGCGTCTATGCCGAGATCCTGATGGGGTTCCTGCGCAAGGATTACCGCCGCGTGGCGGAGGTGCATTTCGAGGCGGGCTATGTCCCGGGCCACATGGACATCGACGAGTTCGCCCAGGCGCTGCGGTCGATCGGCGAGCCGATCTTCGGCCAGGACGCGAGCCGGATTTCCATGGCCCGCCTGCTCGCCCATCTCTTCGACGTGACCGAGCGGTTCGGGATGGAGACGCGGACCGAGCTTCTCCTCCTCCAGCGCACGATGGTGGTGGTCGAGGGCGTGGGCCGCAGCGTCGATCCCCAGATGAACATGTGGGAGGTGGCGCGCCCGGTGGTGGAAAGCTGGATCCGCGACAATCTAGGGCCCAAGGCGGTGCTGCGCGACCTGACCAAGACCGCCATCGTCCTGTCGCGCTTCGGCCCGCGCCTGCCCGGGATGGCCGAGACGCTGCTGATCCGGCTGAACAACCCGCCGCCCCCCGCCCCGCCCCCGTCGCCCGCGCCGGGCTGGGCCTGGGTGGCGCTGAGCCTCGCGGCGGGGGTCGTGGGCGGGCTCGGCGCACGGCTGCTCTGAGGCCCTCGCCCCCGCGCCCTCCTGCCCGCGCCCGGTGGCCGCGGGCTAAAGCGCCCGAAGCGCTGCGGCGTAGAGGGGTGCGCGCCGGGGCGACCGGGCGATGCGCCATCGGCAATGGGCCGCGACCCGGGCCTGGATCATGGCCGCCTGCGCCCGCAGGCGCGCGGCCGCATCGGGGTCGCCATAGGCGTCGAGAAACCGTGCCGCCGCGGCGTCCGTCAGCGGTTCGCGCCCTGCGGCGACCTGCATCGCCGGCGAGAGGAACAGGGCGAGGTCATGCACCGGATCTCCTGCGCCCGGGCATTGCCAGTCGATGAACCGCAGGCCCGCCCTGGAGCCGGCCCCGGATCTGGCCCCGGATCTGGCCCCGCTCACTAGGATGTTGCCCGGCACGGGATCGCCATGGATGAACGCCGTGCCCGCCCCGACCTGCCGCAGCCCGGGCGGCGGATCGAGCGCGTGGAGCCGGGCGAGGGCCGCGCCCACCGGTGCGGGGTCGCCGGACCAGGGCGTGCCCTCGACATGGCCGTAGACCAGCCCGTACGGGTGCCCGGGCAGGGTGGCGACCGGCTCGGGCGCCAGTCCCGTTCCCGACAGGGCGGTCAGCGCCCGCCATTCCGCTACGGGGTCGTTGGGAAAGAGCGGGCTCGCGCCGCGGGCGGCATAGAGCTTCAGGACCAGGTCCCCGCCCGGGCGCCGCCAGCGCCAGACCCGGTTGACCGTGCCCCCGGCAAGCGGCGTCAGCGCCCCGGGCGCGGGGCGCCCCAGCCCCGCCGCGACCAGCCGGTCGACAAGCCGCCCCTGCTCCGCATGTGACCCCGCAGGCGGCCCGTCATCCCTCATTGCACGATGGTCTTGTAGCGCGCGCCCGGTCCCAGGCTGCGGGTGGCGAGCCCGTTCAGGGCGCCGAAGCGCTCGCGCGCATAGCCGGGCAGGGGCAGGCGCCGGGCCAGGGCATCGAGGCTGTCGCGTGGCCCCCAATCCAGTACCCGCAGGCGCAGCGGGGTCAGGGCGGCCGCCTCCTCGGCCCCGAGCGGGCGCAGGCTCCGGGCGGCGCGGGCGAGCGCGCTCTGGGTTGCCCGGTCGTTTGCCGGGGCGAGCGTCGCGATACGGTGCAGGAAGCGGCCCTGCCGGACCACGACGAGCTCGGCGGCATAGGGCACCCCATCGACCTCGACGGGCAGGCGGGCGATGGCGGCGGGCTCGCCATGGATCTGCGCCTCCTCCAGCGCCTCCAGCGGGCCGAGCCGGGCAGAGCGCACCATCTGCGGCAGCCAGATGTCGCGGATGTAGCCGGTCAGCGATCCGGTCGGCGCGGGCCCGCCGTCGAAGATGAACCGCGCCCCGTTGGGCCCGTCCGCCCGCACGCGGGTGGTCGCGTTGACGATGTGGAACCCGTCCGGCACGCGAAAGGCAAAGCGCAGCGCGGGATGGATGAAATCGCGGCCGCGCACGTATCCCTGTTCGGGCGTGTCGCCATAGACCATGCCGTCGATGGCGTCGAGCAGGGCGTCGCGGGCGCGGTTCCCGCCATCGGGTCCGACCCCGGTGGCTTCGGCCGCGTCCTCGGCCCCCCGGACCCGGGCCCCGGTCGCGGGGTGGGAGGCGAAGAAGTTCACCCGGTTGGGATTGTAGTCGCGCCCAGCGATGCGGGCCTGAAGCTCTGCCTCGGCCGCCATGGCCCGCAGGATCCGGACCTGGGCGTAGGGGTCGTATCCCGCGGTGGCCAGAAGCTGCACGCCCCCGGCATCGGCGGCGAATTCGTGGTCCTGGCTGTACTGCGCGAGCAGCCCCGCCGCCCCGGCCTGGGCGAGCTGGCCCGCCACCCGGGCGCCGTCCTCGCCCCCGAGCAGCCCGCCCAGGACCACGCCGCCGATCACCCCCAGCGTGCCGCGCGTGCTCTGCGCTTGACGCTCCGCACTGTGCTTTTCGACCACATGGGTGATTTCGTGCGCGAGGACCGCCGCCAGCTCGGCCTCGTCATTTGCCAGCGCCAGCATGCCGCGCGTGACATAGACATATCCGCCCGGCGTGGCGAAGGCGTTCACGACCGGGCTGTCGAGCACCGTGAAGCGCCAGGGCGCGTCCGCCTGGTCGGACATGGCGACGAGCCGCCGCCCCACCCCGTCCACATAGGCGGCGAGCCGCTTGTCCGAAACCGCCCCGCCGAACTGCGCGAGAAAGCGCGGATGGGCCTGGGCGCCGACCCGCGCCTCGGCGGGATCGCGCGGGGTTTCGGCCTGGGGCTGCGTCGCGGCGAGCAGGAAAGCGATCGAAAGACAGATCGCACGGATCAGAGATGCCATTCAGACCCCTTGCCACCCACCTGCGCCCCGGACCGGCCGCCGCCCCACGGGCGCCGCGGATTCTGCACCGGATGTTGCATATGACGCTACCCCGGACGCTGCCCCCGCTGGTGCCCCGGATGCCGCACGGGACAGCGCGTTGACCGGTGCCCCGCGCCGGGGTACATGTCCGACCGGCGGCCCCGTAGCTCAGAGGATAGAGCAATCGCCTCCTAAGCGGTAGGTCATGCGTTCGAGTCGCATCGGGGT